>NZ_JIBB01000012.1:0-84308 GCF_000620525.1 Acinetobacter sp. UNC436CL71CviS28 | reverse complement strand
AATCCGCAAAGTTTAATCAGACTTTGCACAAAGCCAGTGACCATACGTAAAGGCAGACGGAATAAAGATTTAATCATTAAGCAGCATTGGATGGCTGCGTCGGAGTAGGTTTGATTTCGCCCTTGTTTGCCTTTTGATGGAGCATACCATTGCGTAGCAGGATCAAACCAAATGGCAATATTTCCGCGACTCATGAGTGCTCGGTTATATGCGGGCCAATTGGTTGTGCGGTAGATTTTGTGTGCAGGCTTCTTCATTTGAAAATTATATCGCTGAAAAAGCCTTTACAGATAGGTTTGTGCAACAAAGCCTTTTGAATCTAAAAATATAATTGATGCCAAAATCATGAGAAATGCTATTGATATATGTAAGTATTCTCTAAATCAATGGCTAATATATTATAATAAGGGTGAAAAAACAGATAGTGAAATACTATTTTCTTGGATTAAAGAGCAATATAAACGTGGAAATAAAGTAATTTTAAAATCTAGCATTAATCAAAATGTTAGGAAAGTAAAAACTGCTCAATTAAGAGATGCAGCCCTAAAATACTTAATCGAAGCTGACTATATCAATATAGAAGAAATCGGAAAAAGAGAATATATCTCATTGACTGATAAAGCTCTTGAGAACATCTAAATTGCCTAAAACAACTAAAATATATACATGATAAGGCTTTGAACGTAGATTGTAATATCTAATGAAGTCTAAATTGTCTAATGCTCAATTTGAGCTTAGACAATTTAGATCATGTTAGACCATAGACTTCAGAACGTAAAACTAGAGTAAATATAGCGCCAATTAGATTTTAGACAAATAGATCATGTCGCTCTAAGATGCTAAATCATTTTCATCTTTCAACATATCAAGAATAAATAATTTTAATTGAGATACCTTAACTTTGTCAGAAGTCAAAGTATTTAAATTATCGATGACATCAAATTGCTCAGTATCAAAATTAAAATGCTGATCATTTATTAATGCATCCAAATAATCTGCCCAAATTTGCATCATTTTAGATCTTTGTTTTAAATAAAGAGCTTTATTATAAACGCCTTCAACTCCACCAACAGCATGAGCTAATGCAGTCTCAACATATTCTTTTCTAAAGCCTTTTTCTCTCAAAGTAGTACTTAAAATATGCCGAAACCCATGCGGAGTTTGGCGTCCTTGGTAACCTAATGACTTTAAGGCTTTATTAAATGTATTATTGGAAATGGGTTGTTTCTTGGTACTTCTGCTAGGAAACAAGAATAAAGAATCTCTAGTGATTCTTTTTAGCTCGTTAAGAAGTGATAAGGCTTGTAGTGGTAAAGGGATAATATGCTCTTTCCTTTTTTTCATTCTATGTGCAGGAATAGACCATAGATTTTCCTGAAAATCAAATTCCTCCCATACAGCTTGCCTCATTTCTGATGGGCGGGTACCTAACATAATACTCAATTCTAATCCAATAGCCGTCATTCTATTTGGATATGCTCGTATTTTTTTCAATAATTCTGGCAGCTCTTTTTCTGAAACATGTGGCATATTTTGCTTTTCATGTTTGTCCAAAAATTTTGTAATACCAGTGACTGGATTGTAATCTATACGACCTGTAACTTCTGCAAAATCATAAATCTCTCTGCATAATGTACATAGCCTTTTACCCATTTCAACAATAGGTTTTTTTGTTTTAGGGTGTAATTTTTTTTGAATCGCTTGAAATAACTCTAACCATGCTTTTTTTGTTATTTTTCTATAATCCAGTTTTCCCATGACTGGATAAATATGGTTTTTTAATGCGCCTTCATTTCTAACTCTCGTCGCCTCTGTCCATGTTTTAGTTAAACAAAACTCTATAGCTAATTGCTCAAATGTGAATGAGTTGCTTAATAAATCGGCTTGCTTTTTATTTTCTCTATCAATTTTTGGATCTATCCCCTCTGAAATTAATTTTCTCATTTCTTCTGCATTTTTTCTTGCAAGTTTTCCCCCGACTGACGGATATCCTCCTAAACCCAACCATGTCCACTTACCATCACTTGGTCTTTTGTATCTTAATTCCCAGCGTTTGTTTCCTTTACTATGAACAGTGAAATATAGATTATTGCTATCTTTAACACGGTACTCTTTTTCTTCAGGCTCTAAACTTGCAAGAGTAGTATCAGATAAAGGATATTTTTTTATATCGACTCTTTTCATCGTTAAAGCCTTGTATGGTGATTTTATTACAACTCACAATATACATGGCACCATACAAACAATACAAGACTATACATATTCGTCGCTATTTATGTATATGCATAAAAAAAGCCTTAAACACTGATGTTTAAGGCTTTTTTAGTCATATTTAGTTATGTAACTTCATATGAATTTAAGAATTTGGTGGAGGTGGCGGGAGTCGAACCCGCGTCCGCCAGCACTACACTCGAGAATACTACATGCTTAGATATCGTCTACTTTTTTAACTCTTTGTGACCCGACGAACAGGGTACAAATCGCGATCCTCTTAATTTAGTACAAAACCCCGAGGCTTGGTTTTATACGGACTTGTGTGCGTGCGCTTCAGTCGGACTCCCTAACCACAAGTATTCAGAGAGGCGGACAAGCTGCCCTTAGGCAGCTAGAGCGTATGATTCGTCGTTTGCGACTAAAAAATGCAAATTTGATTTACGAGAGAAAATGCGCTCTCGGCATGCATCTATGAGTTTCATCACCAGCGTCGAAGCCAGAGACACCCCCAAGTTACGTTCCTATCTTAGCATACTTTTACTGATTTACCATGCTGTAATTCATTAAAATCAAGAGCGAGATAGGTTTAATACTATAATTGCGGTAGTATTTTATTTTTCAAGTTCTTCTTATAAAAACATGAGTTATTTATTAGCACTCGATCAGGGAACAACTTCCAGCCGGGCAATTGTTTTTGATGAATCAGGCCGCATTCATGCCACTGCACAGCGTGAAATTCATATACAGACTCCTCATTCCGGTTGGGTGGAACAGGATGCACAGGAAATCTGGACTACACAAATTGCCGTAGTTCAGCAGGCACTCGCCTCAGCAAATTTGCTGGCGAAGGATATTAAAGCCTTAGGTTTAACCAACCAACGTGAAACTACGGTCGTATGGGATAAACGTACTGGTCAGGCACTTACTTCTGCCATTGTATGGCAGGACCGTCGTGCATCCGACTGGTGTAATCAGATGATTGAACAGGGCCACATGCAGTTAATCCAGGAAAAAACCGGACTGCGAATTGATCCTTATTTCAGTGCAAGCAAATTGGTCTGGTTACTCGAACATGTCGAGGGACTGCGTACACTGGCTGATCAGGGACATTTAGCGTTTGGAACAATTGACAGCTGGTTAATCTGGAATCTGACACAAGGTGCTGAACATGTCATCGAAGCGAGTAATGCTTCACGAACCATGCTCATGAATCTGCAAACCCAAAGTTGGGATGAAGAGCTTTTAGAGCTGTTTAATATTCCATGTTCCGTATTACCTAAAATTATCTCGTCTGACTGCTATGTTGCAGATACCGCCAGTGGACTTTTGGGCTCAACCATTCCAATTATGGGAGTTTTAGGTGATCAACAGGCTGCACTATTTGGCCAATCCTGCTTTGAGGCAGGTACAGCCAAGAATACCTATGGTACAGGCTGTTTCATGTTATTTAATACAGGCACTGACATCCAGTTCAGTCAGAACAAGCTGCTGACCACCTTAGCCTGGCAATGCCAGTATCAAGCCCATTATGCACTCGAAGGGAGTGTCTTTATGGCGGGTGCAATTATGCAGTGGCTACGTGATGGTTTAGGGATCATTCAAAAAAGCAGTGATACTGAAAAACTGGCAGCACAGGTTAAATCCAGTGAAGGTGTAGTTTTAGTGCCTGCTTTTACCGGATTAGGCGCACCGCATTGGGATAGTGAAGCACGGGCCATGATTTGTGGTATGTCACGCGGAACTACAAAAGCGCATATTGCACGTGCTTCGCTAGAAGCAATTGCCTTTCAAGTTTCTGATGTATTATCTGCAATGCAGGCTGATCTGGATCAGCCCTTAAAAGAACTGCGTGTAGATGGTGGAGCCAGTTGCAATGATATGATGATGCAGTTTCAGGCAGATTTGCTGAATGTGCCAGTGTTACGGCCTAAACTACAGGAATCGACGGCATGGGGCGCCGCAGCCATGGCGGGGCTAAAAGCTGGAGTATTTAATAGTCTGGATGATCTTTCAGCTTCCTGGCAACTGGAGCGAGAATTTATACCGCAAATGTCAGAAGATGAGCGTCAGCAACATTTAGCGCGCTGGAAAGATGCCCTACAGCGGGTACGGTCCGACCTAAGCTAATTCAACAAGAGTAAATAATAAAAAACCAGGCCAAGCCTGGTTTTTTCATCAGTGTGTTGGCCCCGCTGCAGCGCCTGTTTTTGGTTTTGGACACAACCAGATAATCAGGCCAGATACAACAAATACCAGTGAAAATAGTAAAAACACATGGTCAGCCGCTAATGTGAGTGCCTCTTTGTTTACCAGGTTGGAAATCATCGCTAAAGCACCTTCCGGACTCATACCACTTTGGACTAATGTATGTTGTGCCGGTTCAGGGTTCAAGCTCGACACAATTTCACTGCGTGCCAGTTTGGCATGATCATCCCACATCGTGGCAGACATAGAAGCACCTATTGCACCTGCCATCGTTCGCATAAAACTCATCAGACCAGCAGCAGAGGCTATTTCCTGAGGCAATACCGATGCCAGAGCAATATTCGACAATGGAATGAAAAAAAATGGCACTGCAAAACCTTGTAGAATCTGTGGAATTGCCAATGCCATAAAGTCTGCTTCCGAGGTCCAGAGTGCTCGCATAAAGGTTACTCCGCCCAAGACTAACAGACCGAAACACGCCAAGGCACGCTGATCATAACGGGTAGAAAGCTTGGCAACCACAGGAGACATGGTCAGGCTGCCAAAACCCATTGTTGCTGTCACATATCCGGCCCAAGTCGCAGTATAGCCAATATTGATCTGTAGCCACTGTGGAATCAGCACAATACTGCCAAAAAATGCACCAAAACCAAACGATAAGGCCAGTACTGAAATCGTGAATCCCCGATGCCTGAAGACCCGTACATTTACGATCGGATTATGTTCGGTAATTTCCCAGATTAAAAATACGATAAATCCGGCAATCGCAACTGCAGCCAGACTGTTGATAATATTGCTGTGAAACCAGTCATGTTCATGACCCAGATCCAACATCAATTGCAGGGCACCAATCCAGATTACCAGCAGGATAAGTCCGATATGATCAATCTTGAGCTTATTTAATGGAGTTTCAGCACTTTTGAGTAGGCTCACTGCTCCTAAAGCGCAAATAATACCGACTGGAATATTAATAAAGAAAATCCAGTGCCAGGAAATATTATCACTGATTGTACCGCCAAGAATTGGTCCAAGAATTGGTCCAATGACGGTAGTCATCGCCCAGAGACCCATCGCCTGTGCATGTTTTTCCTGCGGGAAAATCCGCATAAGCAGAGTCTGGCTCAGTGGCATGATCGGCCCGCCAAAAAGCCCCTGCCCGATACGGCAAATGACCAGCAAGGCCAGGCTGTTTGAAAGGCCGCATAATACTGAAAAGACAGTAAACCCGATGACGCAGGCAACAAAGGTACGGACCACTCCAAAGCGGCCAGCCAGCCAGCCGGTTAATGGTACGCAGATTGCTTCGGCAACAGCATAGGAAGTAATTACCCAGGTACCTTGTGTACTTGAAACAGCAAGGCTTCCAGTAATATGTGGTAATGAGACATTGGCGATGGTGGTATCAAGGACCACCATAAAGTTAGCCAGTGCCAGCACCAGCGCTGCAATCAGCAGCCGTCCGCCTTTAAGGTCGGCAAAAGGTGTGCTTTGGCTATTCATATTGAATTACCTGGTCAGGTCAACCGTTGCGTTCATGGACAGCCCTACCCTGAGCGGATGCTGTGCCAGCTCTTTCGGGTCAAGTGCAATCCGTACTGGTAGACGTTGAACCACCTTGATCCAGTTTCCTGTGGCATTCTGGGCTGGAATTAAAGCAAAAGCAGCTCCAGTTCCCCCGGAGAAGCCTAAAACCTTGCCATGATAAACCACCTCATCACCATAGAAATCTGATATCAGCTCTACAGCCTGACCGGTTCTGACTTTTGCCAGCTGACTTTCTTTAAAATTAGCATCGACATAAAGCTGGGCCACAGGAACCACCACCATGAGTGAGTTTCCTGGCGCTACACGCTGTCCGACCTGCACATTACGGCGGCTAACCACACCATCAAGTGGCGCATGTACTTCTGTCCGTTCCAGATCGAGCATCGCCTGCTCTACCCGTGCCTGGGCAATCAGCACATCAGGAGTAGAGCGTTCAGTAGCACCGCGAATCAGTGCTTCGTTGGCGGCCAGTGTGCTTTGTGCTGCTTTACGGTTAGCCTCAGCTTGAGACAGCCCCGCTTGTGCCAAGGTCAAGCTAGCTCGTGCGGTATCTAACACGGTTTGCGCACTGCTCATTTCTTCTTTGGAAATTGCGCCTGTTTCTGAGAGCTTGCGACGGCGTTCATAATCAGCCTGAGCCTTGGCAAGATCAGCCTCTGCCTTCTTAACCTGTGCCTGAGCACTGGCAATCTCATCAGCGCGTACCGACACCTGTGAATTTAGTGACTGGCTGTTGGCCGAGGTTTGGTTATATTGACGTTTGGCTTTGGCCAGTTCTGCCTGTGCCTGCGCCAGAGCAATTTTGGCATCACGCGGATCAATACGTACCAGTACATCTCCCTGTTTGACTTGTTGGGTATCCTTGACCAGCACTTCTGTAACCTGTCCGCTCACCATAGAGGTAATCTGGGCAGTATCGGCCCCTACGTAGGCATTATCTGTAGAAACCGAACGGCTGGCAAAGTACATCCACAATGCATAGATCAGCACCGCGACAATAAAAAGAATCGCTACAATTTTAAGAAGTTTTTTTCTTTTATTGGGAGGAGGGAGATCGCCAGAAGAAGTGACTTGCGCCGGTTCGAGATCATGAGCTTGAGCATCAGTCATAGGCTATTCCTTTTGAATATGGACCAAAGCACTGTATGGGTGAAAAGACCTTGTCTGGAGCCTATCCAACTTTTATTTGGGGCTTGTTTTTCATGCACGGCTTTGGAGAAGGAGATGGATTTTAATGCAGCTTTGAAATAAATGTCGCAAAAAAAATGTAACTGGCGAGTTCTCTTTATATGAGAAAGCTCTGCCGATTCTCCAAATAGAAACTCCAATTTTATAGAAGTTTTAGCATTTAACTCCAAAGCCGACTTTATCTCATCTGCATCAGGCGGTCCTGCTTTAACTATTTTTCTAATAGGCATAAGACGCAATTGCTGTGGCAATCGCCTTGTTTTCGTCATTGACCATAGTCATACGCATGGTACAGCCTTTACGTCCTAATCTGAGCGTTTCAGCACGTGCAATAAACTGCTGTCCACGGCCCGGAGCCAGATAATCAACCCGCATATCAACAGTCGCCAGTCGGGAAACTTTTTTAATGGTATCTGCCAGTTGCTCTGCAGGCGCGCGCTTATATAGCTCACCCATGGCAACAATACCACCGATACTGTCCAGCAAAGTTGCAGCCACACCGCCATGCAGAATCTGGAAAGCCACATTACCGATCATATAAGGCTGCATTTCAATGTAACCCTCAATTTGCCCTTCAACGACCCGCATAGTCATGCCATTATGCTGAAAATAGGGAGAACTGTTAAAGGCCTTGCATAACTGTTTGAGCACCACATCAATATCGACTTTCGAGCCCAGATGAATATTGCCAGTCCAGCTTTTATTTGTCTCGTTAACCATTTACCCGAATTACCTTTATTGAATAAATAAATAAATACCTTCGCCCTAAACCCAGATTATGGGTCTACAATAGCGGGTAGTTTAATACTGATGATCGAGATTGTTATGACTTATACGTTCAATCGTCCTGCATTTCCTGCCACCCGCATGCGTCGTATTCGAAAAAATGAAAAAATGAGATCAATGGTCAGGGAAACGCAACTAACAGCTGATCATTTGATTTATCCCGTATTTGTGTTACCTGGACAAAATCAGAGCCAGGATATTCCAAGCATGCCGAATGTACAGCGCCTCTCTGCAGACCTATTACTAAAAAAAGCGGAACGTCTTCTGGAACTCGGAGTTTCCAAGCTGGCATTATTCCCGGTGACGCCTCAAGAAGATAAAAGCCTGACAGCTGAGGCTGCATGGCATGAAGATGGTCTGGTACAAACTACTGTTCGCCTGCTGAAAAAAGAGTTACCTGATATGGTACTTATCACGGATGGTGCACTTGACCCGTATACGACTCATGGCCAGGACGGTATTATTGATGCTAGTGGCTATGTACTTAATGATGAGACTGTAGAATGCCTGATCAAGCAGGCATTAAGCCATGCTGAAGCAGGTGCAGATGTGATTGCACCAAGTGACATGATGGATGGACGCATTGGTGCAATCCGTCAGGCGCTTGAAGCCAATGGACATATTTATACCAGTATCATGGCCTATTCAGCAAAATATGCTTCTAGTTTCTATGGCCCTTTTCGCGATGCGGTAGGCTCAGCCAGCAATCTGAAAGGTGGGAATAAATATAATTACCAGATGGACGTAGGTAACCGTGCCGAAGCCCTGCATGAAATTGCCCTAGACCTGCAGGAAGGTGCAGACATGGTGATTGTCAAGCCAGGTATGCCATATCTCGACATTGTTCGAGAGGTGAAAGATACTTTCGGTGTACCTACTTTTATTTATCAGGTAAGTGGCGAATATGCGATGCTGGCAGGCGCGATCCAGAATGGCTGGCTGTCCGACAGTGCCATCCTTGAATCATTACTTTGCTGCCGTCGGGCTGGTGCGGATGGAATCTGGACCTATTTTGCTGAAGAAGCAGCGCTTAAACTTAAAGCCATGCAGTAAAATTCGGACAGGATAATGAAGATTGCCATTATTGGAGCCGGAATCAGTGGACTGCTTACGGCACTTGAGCTTATAGAACAGGGCTGTTCAGTTGATATTTTTGATCAGCCCTACAGCGGGAGTGCCTCTTGGGCAGGCGGTGGAATCCTCTCTCCAATGTATCCCTGGCGTTATGCACCCGCCGTAAACCAGCTGGCTCAATTTGGCAAAGCTTTATACCAGGAATGGAACCAGAAGTTGCAACCGGTTTCAGGAATAGATTTTCAGATTCATGAAACCGGTATGCTGATTTTTGACCAGGAAGATTTTAGGCAGGGCCTGAGTTATAGCCAGCAATTTCAGGAGCCAATGCAAATCTGTGAGCTTGTACAGCATGAGCGGCTTCGTCAGATTAATCCGCATATTGCATCTGGTTTTAAAGAAGCCCTCTATTTCCCTCAGCTTGCTAATATTCGTAATCCACGGCTATTACAATCCATTCAGAATTATTTAAAAACGCATCCTAACGTGCAGTTTTTCGAAAATACAGCAATTCAACAGCTTGATATTCAACATGGACAGATTGTAGCTGTACGAGACCAGAATCTTCGTAGCTTCCAGGCCGATCAGTTTGTACTGACTACAGGTGCCTGGTCTGAACAGTGGTCTAGACAGTTAAATATCCAGTTACCGGTACAACCGGTACATGGACAGATGATTCTGTTCAAGACACCGGAGAACTGGTTACCGACCATGTGCATGAACCGGGTAATGTATCTGATACCACGTTCTGATGGCCATATTGTCTGTGGTTCGAGCATGGCTCATCAGGGTTTTAATACTTCTATAAATTCTCAGACTTCAGAAAGTATTTTAACTGCATCTCTGGAAATGGTGCCTGAACTGGCTCAATTTCCTATTGTGAAACAGTGGGCTGGACTGCGTCCCGGTTCTCCAGAAGGTATCCCTTACATCGGAAAAATACCGGATATTAATAATTTATGGGCGAATTTTGGGCACTTCCGTAATGGTCTCTGCATGGGACCTGCATCTGCCCGCCTGCTGCGTCAGCTCATTCTTAAGCAGCCGCCCCTGGTTGAGCCTCAAGTTTATTCACCTGAACGCTTAATTCCTCAAAGCTATGATAGGGTTCACTCAACGGCCAGCTAAAAGCAGATGATCATTTCTCATCTAAAAGATCGGTAAGTGCACTATTTAAATCTGGATATTGAAACTCAAAGCCTTGTTCCAATAAAGCTTGAGGCATTACAAACTGCCCATTTAATACCAGTTGTGACTGTTCACCCAGCATTGTTTTCAATACACAGGCTGGCATACTCAACAATGGTTTTTTATGTAATTTAGCAGCAGCTATTTCAGCAAATTTTCTCTGAGTGCCCTGTTCTGGCGCTACCAGGTTATAGACTGCCTTTGCCTCACGCTGCTGTAAAATAAATGTAATGGCACGCACCACATCATTAATATGAATCCAGGTTATCGGCTGAAGGCCATGACCGATCTTGCCGACCAGATTAAAACGGATTGGCATAAGCATCTGTGGCAATATCCCGCCGTTTCTGGCAAAGGCTACTCCAAGCCTGATAATACTAACCTGTTGTCCGGGATTGTTTTTTGCCTGATGTTCCCACCGCTGACATAGCTCGGACATAAAGATATCCTGCGGCGGTGAGCTTTCATTACAGTATCCGCTCCACTGTTCTTGTGGATCAATACCATAGTACCCTATCGCAGAACCTGAAATGATGCGATGTGGCTGTATCCTGTTCTGTTGTAGCCATTCAAATACTTGACGTGTTGTCTCAATCCGGCTATTGATCAGTTCAAGTTTGCGCTTTTCTGTCCAGCGTGACTGGCCAATATTCTCACCTGCCAGATTAATTACATAATCAATCGGTTCCTGACTGATCTGTTCCAAACGGTGAATATATCGCAAACCGGCCTGAGAAGAGCTTCTATTTGGATTACGTGTCAGACCAATCACCTGATAACCCTGCTGAATCAGGTAAGCAGCAAGATGTTGGCCAATAAAACCGCTGGCACCGGTGATTAATACCTGTGGTTTCTGCTGCATCATGTAGTCCTCTTATATTTTTTAGTCAGATGAGCCAAATTTATGCTGAGCCATACGCTGGGCTTGTGGTCCATAGAACCAGTATGTCAGTAAATATAAAGGAATGGCCATGAGCAGACACATAATTACAACCAGACTCAAAAATTGCGGGTGCTGAAGATACAGCATAAAATTCTGCCATATTTCCGGATCTTTTCTTGAAAACCACACTAAACCTAGAACCAGAAAACTCAGGTTATAACCCCAAAATATCAGGGTAAATCCCAAAGTCAGCCTTTTTCTTTCCCGCTGGCTTGGCGCACGGCCCTGTTGATTTAAAAACTTGTATAGGGTAATGATCATCGCGGCCATATAAGGAATAATAGTCAAGATACCGCCCAGACCCGCCGGTAATAATGCAGCGACCACGCCTACCACTAAGGTAAGTCCCAAACACCAAAGGAAAAACTGCAAATAATATCTTGTAAGCGAGGGCATTTGACCAGTCCTAAAACAACAGATTTTTTTCAGTATAAGCCGGATAAAAAGTTTTTTTAATTTTTTTGCATTTCTTTGTCAACCAAATCCGAGGACATTACGTTATATAGGGTACAAGGCCAGCAGCAACCGCAAACGATGCATGGCATCCGCATCTGTTTACGGTGGCCTTTACTTATCAAAGCAATAACTTGAACTTCATGGCGAGTGTATATCTTGGTATCACTCATCGAAGTTTCCTTCCTTGGCCGACGATTTACTCATCACTCGAATCGTCGGCTTTTATTTTGCCTGTATATTTTAGCTTGCTACTTTAAAACCCTTTATTTCTATTTATTTATCCTTATAAGTTTTAAGCTGACATACAATAGATTATCTGCTGGCAACTAGCCAAGTACAGGCGGAAATGCTTATAGTATAGCCTTGCAGTGGTAGCATTGAGTTTTGGGGCAGGCATGGCGGTACGTTTTTTTCATACTTCAGATTGGCACTTGGGGCAGTTTTTCTATAACCATTCGCGGCAGTATGAACATCAACAGTTTCTGACCTGGCTTATAGAACAGATTAAAGACAAACAGCCACATGCGCTACTAATTGCTGGTGATGTTTTTGATGTGATTAATCCGGCATCTAGTGCTCAAAAGCAGCTCTATCAATTTCTGGCCGATGCGCACTCTGCTGCTCCCCATATGCAAACCCTGATGATTGCCGGCAACCATGACTCTGGTTATCGTCTTGAACAGGTTGAACCTTTACTTGAGAAATACAATGCAAAAACAGTCGGTATCGTGCGCTGGAATACCGAGCATCGTCTTGATTTCGACCGGCTGATTTTACCTATTCATAATGAATATCAAGAAATAGTTGCCTGGTGTATTGCACTGCCCTTTTTACGCCCGGCTGAAATTACCGGTCATGGTGAAGCAACCCAAGACAGCCAGCAGGCAATCGAATACATACATCAGGCACTTATTAAGGAGGCCTTGCAGCGTAAAACTGCAGATCAGGCATTAATTCTTATGTCTCATGCACATATGCAGGGTGCTGATGAATCTAAAGAGTCGGAACGGCCCATCATTATTGGCAACCATGAAGCACTTTCGACTGAACTGTTTAGCCCTGAAATTGATTATGTGGCTTTGGGTCATCTACATAAACCACAGAAAGTCCAGTCTCCACATGTCCGTTATAGTGGCTCTCCGATTCCTCTTTCATTTAGCGAACTCAACTATAAACATCAGGTACTTGAGGTCAATATTGATCCGGATCTATCTGAGAATAGACTCGAGATGAATCCGCTTTATATTCCGCGTACTGTACAGCTACACCGCTTGAGCGGTGAACTCGATGAGGTATTAACGCAGCTTACCTTACTACCTGCAGGAGAAATTTCTGATATCGACCAGCGTGATTATCTTGATATTGAATATTATAGCCTGACTCCGCCTCCACCTGACTTACGCAAAAAAATTGAAGATCTGCTCCCACCCGAGCGCTATCGGCTGGTGCGGATTAGCCGAAAATATTTACAGCAGAGTTCATCTGAAGTTCATGCATCTAAAATTGATCTGGCACCGCCAACCCCTGAACAGCTCTTTGAACAGTTATGGCAAAAAATGGGCTATAGTCAGGATGAACAGGTCAAGCAAGATTTTATGACACTACTGCAAGATGCACAGCAGTCAGAACATAAAGTGAAAACGGCGGATAATACATGAAAATTGTACGCCTAAAACTCCAGAATCTGGCTTCTTTGGCGGGTGAACAGGAAATCGATTTTGAGGCTGACCCTCTACAGCATGCTGGTCTGATTGCTATTACTGGCGCCACAGGTGCAGGAAAATCGACCCTGCTGGATGCGATGTGTCTGGCATTATTTAATAAAATTCCCAGATTAAAAACCCATGAAGGTAAGCTCAAGGATGTCAGTGGCCAAGACGTACAGATTGATTCAACTCTCAATATCCTGCGGCGAGGAACAGCCCATGCCTATAGTGAGCTTGAGTTCATCGCCCAGAACCAGAAACGCTATATTGCCCGCTGGGAATTAAAACGTGCACGCGGACATGCCGAAGGTAAATTACAGGCAGTGCAGCGTGCATTGGTCTGTGTCACTGATGGCAACATGCTTACAGACAAGGCTAAAGAGTGTGATAAACAGGTATTGGAGCTGATTGGCCTGAGCTTTGAACAGTTTACCCGGGCCGTACTTCTGGCGCAGTCAGAAGTTGGAGCTTTTTTAAAAGCCAAAGACAATGAGCGGGCTGACTTACTGGAATACCTGACCAATTCCAATATTTTCAGTCTGGTGGGTAAGGCTGCGTTTGAACGGACCAAAATGGTCCGGATACAGCGAGAAAAATTAAATGAGCTGATTGGCCATGTAGAGCTGCTCAGTACTGAACAGATGGCGCAACTCGAAGATCAATATAAAGCACGACAACAGCAAGTGCAGCAACTTGAGCAACAGCGCCAGATTTTAAGAAATGAGCTGCAATGGCATAAAAGTCACGACCTGCTCTACACTCAGATACAGGCCAAGCAGGAGTTTTATCAGGTCCAGCTGGATGCCAACCAGAAGCTGGGTGAACAGCGCCAGCGTTTACAACAGCTTGAGCAGTTCGCCTCCATTCGTCCAGTCCTGCTTCAGCAAAAACGCTGTGAGCAGCAATTGCAGAATCTTGAAAAACAAATTTCTCAACACCAGCAGTTGTTCCAGCAGGTTTGTGAAGAGTATCAGACAGCACAAAAAAGCTGTCAGGCAGCCAGAACTGCAGTAGAAGATGAAAAGCTGCGTCAGAACCAGCTAGCTCCCTATTTGAATCAGGCCAAGCAGTTATTGGACCAGCGGAAGCTAATTGAGAGTCAGTATACGCAGATACGCAATAAACTTAAGGAAAAAACTGCTGAACAACAGCAGCAACTTGAACAGTTACAGCAGGCACAGCAACAATATCAGCAGCTGGAAAATATACAGCAGCAACTACAGCAGCAACTTGCACAAAGCCAGCAATTGTGCGGTTTTGATAGTGAACCGCAAGCTAGTTTACAGCACCTGAAAGCCTATATAGCTCAGGCTCAACAGGCATCGGAACTGTACACGCAAGATCAAATTGTCCATCTTCAAATCCAGCAGGATTCAATTGAACAGCAACTTCATAAACTGGTTCAACATGCAGGTAATGCCAACCAGCTTGAGAAAGAACTGCGTGATTTGTATCAGCAGCGTGAGCAACAGCTGGAACGCACCTATCAGTTTGAACAGCTCCAACACCAGCTGGAACGTTGGCAGATACACTATAGTGAACATCAAAGCCTCGACCAGAATATTCATCAATTAAAAAGTGAGATTCAAGAGCTGCACACTGCAATGCTGGAACAGCACTCAGCTTATGAGCATGACAAGAAAGAGCGTGAACTGTTACAGAAGCAATTACAGCAACAGCGTCTACTCTTTTCAGAAAATATTGAGCAGTTACGTGCAGCTCTGCAGCCAGATGAACCGTGTATGGTCTGCGGCAGCCAGCAGCATCCTTATCGTGAACAGCAGCATTCACTTGAGAAATCATTGCTGGCTATACAGGAACAGCAGGAAAAAAATTATCTGCAAAAAGAACAGGAGGCTCAAAATCAGTGGCTGGCTGCCCGGCAGCAATATCTAAAACAGGAAACCGTCCTGTCACATTTGCAGCAACAGCAGCAGTACTCTCTTGAACAGATACAGCAATTACAACAGCAGCTTCAGCACAAATACAGTTTTTCCGGGCTAGAGCTTCTATGGGAACAGCCCCCCGAACAATTGCTTTTAAAACTAGGAGAGCTACAACAGATTCAGCTTAAAGTACGTGAACAGCTTGATTTTAATATTACAGAAACTCAAAAGACCCAGTCGCAGTATAATGAATTGGTTCGGCAACTCGAAAAGCTTCGAGCACAATGTACCCGTGCACAGCAATTACAACAGCTCGCTACTCCAATTTTAGAGAAACTGCCTTCAAGTCAACATTCAGACTGGCATGACAATAGCCTTCAAGAAGCACAACATATTTATCAGGTCTTCCAGAATCGCTTGTTACAGCTTGAGCAGCTAAATACTCATAAAGGCTCAGTAGAGCAGCTAAACCTAAAATTACAGCCTCAACAGCTTCAATATCAATATTTAAATACGCAAATTGTTCAATTAGAGCAAGAGCTGGAACAGCTCAAGCAGCAAGGTCTAGATAATGTTGCACAGGTTAAAGAATTAACGCTGAAAGTTGCCGGACAAACTTATGAACAGGCCCAACATTGGCTGGATGACCTTACGCAACAGCTTTCCATACTGGAACAATCCTGCTTGGAAAAACAGCAATATTTTGAAGGACTTCAGCAAAACTATCAGCAGCAGCAATCCAAAATTTCTCAATTTCAGGCGACCCGGCAGCATGTTCAGCAGGAATATACGAATATATATGCCCAAGTTCAACACTGGCTCAATGATCATCCTGACTATTCCCCTGAACTGATTGAGTTTTTAGTATTACAAGATGCGACAGAAGAACAGCGAATACGTCAACTGATTCAGGCGAACGATCGGGGTCTATCTGAGGCAAAAACTGCCTTAAATACCCTACAGGAACAGTTTGAACAGCATCTTGCTACCAAACCGGCCCATGAGTTTGAACAGTTACAGAATTTGCTTGAAAATCTGGAAATACAGCTAGAACATACTTATCAGGAACGTGATCAGCTAAGAACAAAACTGGAAATCCAGCAGCATAATTTGCATAAGCAGCAACAGTTTCAAAAACAGATTGTGCAGGTACAGCAGGAAGAATACCGTTGGAGCCGTATTTCGGAGCTGATTGGCAGTGCAGACGGTGCACGCTTTAAAAAACTTGCTCAGGAACATCACTTGGATATTCTGGTCGAATATGCCAACCAGCAGCTTCAACCATTAGCACCACGCTACCAGTTGCAACGAATTGAAGACAGTCTGGGACTGGCTATTATTGATCACCACATGAACGGCGAAGTCCGGCCGGTCCTGTCACTCTCTGGCGGAGAAACCTTTTTGGTTTCACTCGCATTGGCACTGGCAATCGCCAACATGGCTTCAGGTTCCATGAAAATCGAATCTTTATTTATTGATGAGGGTTTCGGTACGCTAGACCCGGCATCTCTACATGTAGTCATGGATGCACTGGACCGTTTACAGGGTCAAGGTCGTAAAGTAACCTTAATTTCACACGTACAGGAAATGCATGAGCGTATTCCTATCCAGATTCAGGTGAAAGCGGTTGGCTCTGGCGCCAGTCGGATTCAAATTGTTGGTTAATATAAGGCAGCTTCATTTTAAACTGCCGGCAGATTTGAAAATAGTTGTTTCGGTGCTGATTATACTTTATCTGAATAATCCCGGGTGCCAAATAGCGCTGTTCCAATCCGCACCATGGTAGAGCCGGCTACCACTGCAGCTTCAAGGTCAGCTGACATTCCCATACTCAAGGTATCCCAAACTTGCGGATGGGCATGAAATGTGCGCACCTGGTTAAATAGTTGCCGGGTATGTTCAAATGCATCAGTATGGCCTGGTGCCGGTATAACCATTAGGCCACGCAGGCATAAGTTTGGAAGCTGACTGATCATCTTGACCAGCTCTGCAACCTGTTCAGGTGTACAGCCATCTTTGCTTTCTTGCCCATCAATATTAACCTGAATGCAAATATTTAAAGCAGCTCGCTGTTCAGGTCGCTGAGCAGACAGCCGCTCTGCAATAATAAGACGGTCTACCCCATGTACCCAGTCAAAATTTTCAGCCAGCAGTTTAGTTTTATTGCGCTGCACGTGTCCGATAAAATGCCATTCAATATCATTTAAATCTTGCAGGCTGTGTATTTTTTCGAGTGCTTCCTGTAGATAGTTTTCACCAAAACTGCGTTGCCCAGCCTGATACATTTCACGTAAGACGCCAGCAGAATGTGTTTTGGAAACTGCCAGTAATTGTACTGCTTCATCTGCACGTCCTGCTTTGTGGCTTGCTTCTCGAATCTGTGCCAGAACCTGATCACGGGCATCTTGAAGTTTATTCATTGACTGAGTTCTCATTTTGCCAAGTTTTTTTAAATTCCCTGTATTCAACTGTTGGTTCAGCTGAGGGAAAGCCGTATTATTCTACAAAATAATCAAGAATTCTTTTACGGTGGCGGGGACATTATGGATATTACAGAACTTTTGGCATTCTCGGTTAAAAATGGTGCCTCAGACTTACATCTTTCAGCAGGAATGCCGCCGATGATCCGGGTCGATGGAGAAGTCCGCCGTATAAATCTGCCGGCACTTGAGCATAAGGATGTACACCGTCTGGTCTATGACATTATGAATGACAAGCAGCGCCGTGACTATGAAGAACTGCTGGAAACCGATTTTTCTTTTGAAGTTCCCGGTGTCGCCCGTTTCCGTGTGAATGCATTTAATCAGAACCGTGGAGCTGGTGCAGTCTTCCGGACCATTCCATCGAAAGTACTGACTATGGAAGATCTAGGCATGGGCCAAATCTTCCGTGATATCTGTGACTACCCACGTGGTATTGTTCTGGTTACTGGCCCGACAGGTTCGGGTAAGTCAACCACGCTGGCAGCAATGCTCGATTATATTAATGAAAACCGTTATGACCATATTTTAACAGTAGAAGATCCGATTGAATTCGTACATCAGTCTAAAAAATGCCTGATTAACCAGCGTGAAGTCCACCGTGACACACATGGCTTTAATGAAGCCCTGCGCTCAGCCTTACGTGAAGATCCGGATATTATCCTGGTAGGTGAGATGCGTGATCTTGAAACTATCCGTCTGGCACTGACTGCGGCAGAAACTGGTCACCTGGTATTTGGTACCCTGCATACCACATCAGCTGCAAAAACAATTGACCGTGTAATTGACGTATTTCCTTCTGAAGAAAAAGATATGGTTCGTGCCATGCTATCTGAGTCACTTCAGGCTGTGATTTCACAAACACTCCTCAAGAAAAATGGTGGTGGTCGTGTAGCCGCCCATGAAATCATGATCGGAATACCGGCCATCCGTAACCTGATACGTGAGAATAAAGTTGCTCAAATGTATTCTGCTATTCAGACCGGCGCCAACCATGGTATGACTACCCTTGACCAAAGCCTGAAAACTTTAGTCTCTAAAGGCGTCATCAGCCCGCAAACTGCCCGTATGGCAGCAAAACAGCCCGAAGCTTTTATGTAATTTGCAATGTAATTAAGTGAGATAGCACATGGACTTTAATGACTTGCTTAACCTGATGATGGAACAAAAAGCATCGGATCTGTTTATTACTGCCGATGTTGAACCGTCAATGAAGATTAATGGCCAGATTGTTCCGGTTTCAAAAAACAAACTGACTGGTGAGATTGTCGGACAGCTAATTCATGCAATTATGACCGATAAACAGCGGCAGGAATTTGCAGATACACGTGAATGCAACTTTGCTATCACTAACCGGGAAAAAACAGCCCGTTTTCGGGTCAGCGCCTTTCAGCAGCGTGATTTACCCGGCATGATTTTACGCCGGATTGAAACACAGATTCCAACAATGGATGACCTGAAACTGCCACAGGTGTTAAAAGAACTGGCTATGACCAAGCGCGGCATTATTATTTTCGTGGGTGCCACCGGTACAGGTAAGTCAACCTCGCTTGCTTCAATGATTGGTTATCGGAACCATAATTCCAAAGGTCACATTATTACCATTGAAGATCCGATTGAATTTGTTCATGAACATGCCGGCTGTATTATTACTCAGCGTGAAGTAGGTATTGATACAGCATCCTTTGAAATTGCGCTAAAAAATACGCTGCGACAAGCACCTGATGTTATTTTAATCGGGGAAATTCGTTCACGGGAAACAATGGATTATGCGATTGCATTTGCAGAGACTGGTCACCTGGTCCTGGCAACTTTACATGCCAATAATGCCAATCAGGCACTAGATCGTATTGTCCATTTCTTTGAGGCAGACCGGCATAGCCAGCTGTATATGGATTTATCACTGAACTTAAAAGCGGTAATTGCCCAGCAGTTGATTCCTACTCTAGATGGTAATGGCCGGCGTGCTGCAATTGAAGTCCTGATCAATACCCCTCTGCTTGCAGATTACATCCGTAAAGGCGAAGTACATGAAATCAAGGACCTGATGAAGCGTTCACGTGAATTGGGTATGCAGACGTTTGACCAGGCACTATATGATTTGTATAAGGCCGGTCAGATTAGTTACAAAGATGCCCTTAAACATGCCGATGCTCCAAATGATTTACGTCTGCAAATCAAACTGTCCGAAGAAGGGGCCAGTCAGTTAATGGCTGCAGGACGTAATATTACTTTTGATGGTCAATAAACGATAACGACAATAAAAAAGGGCCATTCCATGGCCCTTTTAATATGTTGTATTTATGTAGATTTTATTTCTTGCGAAAAGCATCTTGGCATTCAGTATCGCCACAGTAACCATATAAATTGAGCGAGTGACCTGTCAAATGAAAATTATATTGCTCAGCAACCTTATGCTGCTCCTGTTCAATAATATCATTTGTAAATTCAACCACTTTATTACAGTTTAGGCAGACCAGATGGTCATGATGATCTTCCTGCATAATTTCAAAAACTGAATGGCTATTTTCAAAATTGTGACGCTGGATAATACCGGCTGTTTCAAACTGGGTTAACACACGATAAACGGTTGCTAAACCTACATCTTCACCCTGTTCGAGTAAAGTTTTATAAATATCTTCCGCACTCAAATGATGTTGTTTTGAATTTTCTAATAATTCCAATATTTTGATTCGTGGAAGGGTAACTTTAAGTCCAGCTTTGCGTAAATCTTGATTTGAAATAGCCATGAAAAAAGGTCTCTCAACAAATTTTAAGTTGGAATATGCAACAGAGTTTAGATGCAGTATGATTTATCCTTGGATCAAATGCATCATAATTAATTGGGATAGTGTAGCAAAATGCAAAAACTTATGCTGACGTTAGTCGTCACTTCACTGCTTGTCGGCTGTTCAACCTTGGGCGTTTATAAAGTTGATATCCCTCAGGGAACGCCATTAACTCAGGCACAAGCTTCAAAAGTCCAGGTGGGTATGTCTCATCAGCAAGTACGTTTTCTGCTTGGAAGCCCAACCGTAACTGATCCATTGAATCCATTACGCTGGGATTACATTTACAACTATATCCCAGGAACCTATGCCAAGAAAGCCAAGATTCCAGCGGCACATGGCCAGCATTTAAAGATTTACTTTAATGAAACAGGCATTGTTACCAAAATTGAAGGGCTGGAAACTATTCCAGAATCCCAACCTGGTCTGCCAGCTTCCAGAGAAGCGATTTTAAATGCGCCCCCACTATAGACGCTTTAAAATAAAAAGAAACCCCTCGATGAGGGGTTTTTCATATCATTTCAATTGTCTGAGACGATTACTTTTGGCATAACGTCCTACCGGATTTTTTTCTGCCCGTTTACGGCGAGTCTCTTTCGGATTTATGGTTAAAGGCCGATAGATTTCTACCCGGTCTCCTGCCTGTAGTGGCTGACTCATCGCAGTCACTTTTATGCCAAAAATTCCGGTCTGTAGCACTTCAGGTAAATCAATCTTATTCCGTATACCACTTTGCTCTATTGCATCCCGAACGGTCATTCCTTCAGTAAACTCAACAGCAATCAGAAACTGTACTTCAGGATGGGCATAAGCGACCCAGACTTGCTGATGCTTCACCATTATATAAACTGCCTGATAATCGCAACCATAGCTAATAAAATAGATAACGGTAAAACAATACGCACTGCAATACGCCACAAGTTGTAAAACAGCTCATTACTAAAGTTCATAGATTTGCGTAAATGGCTAATCTTCATGATCCAGCCAGCAAAAATGGCATAGATCAGGCAAATTATAAGACCCCATAACATTAATACCAGATTTAGCGCTGAATAAATTTCTGGAATTGCCCAAACCAATAAAGCAATTAGTAAAATCGCCCATTGTAGAACAATCGCAACTTGACGTTGTAATAACTGCTCACGGGCAAATTGAATAAACAATGCCGCTGCTGCTAGTGCAGTAATTACCAATGCAATAACAGGAAGCTCACCATTGGCAACAAAGAACCCAAAAGCAATTAAAGCGACTAGCTGTGCAAACCAGATCGGTAGAACCGTACCCGTTACTGCATTTTGTGTTTGTACCCGGGGCAAACTACTTTGCCAGTATAAGCCCAATCCCAGACCACTGGCCACAAGCGCAAGTACTGTTGCACTTCCCCACTCGCTAAACTCGACTGATGTCCATTGCCAGCTTGCAGCCGGCGTACCTAGGGTGTTTGCAGTAATTAGTGAAACAATAACGCCTAAAGCTGTCACAGGAACAAGGAACTGGCGTGGAATAAAAGAGCCAATTAATGCAACTACTGCCATTGCTAGAAAAACAAGATGTGGAGCAAAGTCCGGAATCATTTGCAGCTGAATCAGCTGAGCAGCATTAAATAATACGGCACCAGCCAAGAATGGAATAAAGATAACTGCAAGCCAGCCTACCAGACGCCAGCGTGCTGAGGCATCTGCATCGCGGGTCAGCCCAGATAAAGCATTTAATGCGGTAGTTTTGGAACGTTTAGCGAGTGCAATTTCCAGATAAGTAATCGGTAAGGCTAAAAATAGCATCGTTCCTAACCAGAGCAACCAAAAATCAAACTGTCGCTCGAACTGAATCCCCACCACAGGGGCAAGCGTCGCAATAATAATAAAGGTTAAACAAAATGCCATCAGCGGCGATAACCATCGTGACATAGAATTGTCCTGCATGATGCGTTCCTTGAATGAGTCTGCCGATATTTTGCCTTTCTCATGAACGAAAATCAAAGACTCAAATAAAAAATGCAAACCACCCCGAAAGATGATTTGCAGCGCTAATTTTTTATTTACTTATTCCTTGTTATTCTTATGTCAGTTTTCTTATGAAAAGAAACGAGCAAACCAATTTTTTCCCTTTTTCTTTTCTTTCTCTTTCAGGATGCCCATCATATTTTCTTTTACAGCGCCAACATAATCAGCATCATCATGCTGAATATGGTTAATTAACCATTTTGAAAGGATTTCATGTAACTCATGTTCAATAGACGCCCCTTGTTCAAACTGTTGACGGTAAAGTTCAATCTTTTTAATAAACAGATCGTGTACACGTTTATGAGGTACACGATATTTATAACCGGCTTCTTCTTGCAAGCTCTCTTCAAAAGTAAAATGTGACTGGGTGTAATCAATAATATCATCAAGAATCTGTTTCGTATGATGACGATCTGTATTCTGGTCAATCTGGTTAATATAATCCAGAATCCGCTTGTGTTGATCGTCAATTACATCAATACCAGTATTATACTCTGGACTCCATTTCATTTTCATTACGTCCGCCCCAGCTATAATCAATTAAGTACTGAGAGAATCATATCGGTAAAAAAACAAAATAAAAATGAAGTAATTTAGTTGGTTTTAATATAATTTCCATATTTATTATTCAAACTATTATTTTTGATATAAAAAATATTTTAACCAGACCAAAAGAGTAAGTTATTTTTTAACCAATTTATATTATATTTAATTTTTAATACTTTATTAATACAAGCTTTTCTATATTTTATATATTAAGGGCCATATAATAAATCTATTATTTTATAGTAACTTATATTTTAATATTGATCAGCTTTAGTGACTCGCTTTAATTCAGGATTTTTAGCTTCCCGAATGAGTCGTTCAATATGCGTAAAGGCATATTTAATCGGTTTTCCATGCTGAAATAAAATCATTTCCCCTGGTTGATATGCAGTCCAGATCTCATTATGAGTCAAAGGTTCTGTAGTAATAACTGCAACCCGGTCTTCTGGTGTAGTCACATGACTAAAATCGACTTCAACATCTAAATCGATTAATTGTGCAGGCTGAAACGGATATTCACGTACCAGCCAGTGCAGCTTGGTGGTGGCATAGCTAAATAATGCCTGGCCATTTGAAAGGCAATAATTGAACGTACCGTACTCTGCAATTTTAGGTGCAACGTCCTCTAGTACAGCAAAGATCTCTTCTATTGCAGGCTCATTATAGCCAAAATGCTCAACCAGCTGATCAAGCAAATAACAGAATGCATATTCACTGTCAGTATTTCCTACCGGCGTAAAGCGGCCAGTCAATGGAGGATTAAACTCATGCAAGTCACCATTATGGGCAAAAATCCAGTGGCGCCCCCATAATTCACGTATAAATGGATGTGAATTTTCTAAAGTAATTTTACCCTGTGTTGCTTTACGGATATGGGCAATTACATTTCGAGATTTGATAGGATAATTACGGATAAGCTCAGCAATCGGCGATTCTACTGCCGACTGGTTATCTACAAATAGCCGGCAGGCCTTATCTTCAAAAAAAGCGATACCAAAACCGTCTGAATGGTCAGAAGTTACTCCAGCCCGCTGTGAAAAGCCGCGAAAAGAAAACGTTATATCTGTCGGAGTTGCACAATTCATTCCCAAAAGCTGACACATAATCTTTAATCAGGGTCTTAATAAAATCTTGAAGTTATTGTGCATGAGTCATCTTAAACTTGTAAATCTTAATCTTGGTGTATGTCTGTTTTATTTTTTGCAAACAGAAAAAAGTCACCGAAGTGACTTTTTAAACTGTCCAGTTATGACCTGCTTGCACCAAAATGGGCACGGTTAGTAATCAAAGTTCCAACTCCATGATCAGTAAAGACTTCCAGTAGGGTTGCATGAGGTACGCGACCATCAACAATGTGGGCACTAACTACCCCTGCCTTGACTGCATCAAGTGCACAGCCAACTTTAGGAATCATGCCACCATAGATCACGCCTGTTTCAATCAGATGATCAACTTCCTGTGTGGTAAGGCCTGTTAGCAATTTTTTATTTTCATCCAGTACACCGGCAATATTGGTTAACAGTACCAGTTTTTCAGCACCTAGAGCTTCAGCCACCTTCCCTGCAACCAGATCAGCATTGATATTGTAAGTATTACCTTCCTCATCTACACCCAGTGGTGCAATCACCGGAATAAAGTCACTCTGGGTAAACATTTCGATGACATCGGTTTTTACTTCAACGACTTCCCCTACCAGTCCCAGATCAATCTGGTGAATGCTGCCATCTTCTGCCTGTTTTTCCATCAGAAGTTTGCGGGCTTTAAGCAAATTACCGTCTTTGCCGGTCAAACCAATTGCACGGCCACCATGCTGGTTAATCAGATTGACAATAGATTTGTTAACACTGCCACCTAACACCATCTCGACTACTTCCATAGTCGCAGGATCTGTTACACGCATCCCATCTATACGCTCAGACTCGCGGCCTAACTGTTTTAGAAATGAATCGACCTGCGGGCCTCCACCATGTACGACGACCGGGTTTAAACCGACTGTTTTTAACAGAACAATGTCACGGGCAAAGGAGCTTTCCAGTGCCGGATCAGTCATGGCATTACCACCATATTTTACCACCAGCGTTTTACCGGCAAAATGTTGAATATACGGCAACGCTTCGGTCAGAATTTCAGCCTTGTTGATGCCAGCACTAGTTTGCTGATGTGGCATTCACCTCTCCTTATTGAGCATCTAGGATATCTTGTGCAATTTCAGGATATCGTTCACTTAACATTGAAACAAATTTATATCGTATTTTATCCAGCGTCAGGCGGTCGTCCGCATCAAAACGTACGGTAAAGTACTCGCCAGTATTGGAAGCTCGAATAATGCCAAAACCATCTTTAAAATCAAGGCGTATTCCATCAATCTTACTCAGTTGGGCACCAAAACGGTGACTCAGGATTTCGATATCCTCTAATACGGTTTTAGGATTGGTTTGATGTGTACTGATATAAGTATCTTCGGTACAGCAGCGCTCAGGATAGACCGCCAACAGCTCTGATAACTTTTTATCTGGGAAATGTCCCATATATTCAATGACACGTAACGCTGCATATAAACCATCATCATAGCCAAAACCACGACCATCATTAAATACATAGTGGCCAGCGTACTCTCCACCAAAAACAGCATAGCCCCCAGATTGTGATAAATATTTTCTGAGAAAGCTGCTTCCTGTACGGATCATATGCGGATGTCCACCCAAGTTTCGAACCGTATTACGGACCATGCTGGAACATTTAACATCGAATACCACTGCGTGACCGGGATGGTTTTCCAGACACATCTGGCTAAATAAAGAAAGCAGACGATCTGCAGTAATAATATTTGCCTGTTCATCGACCAGTACTACCCGGTCCCCATCACCGTCCAGTGCGATACCAATATGGGCCTGCTGTTCAATCATATTTGCCTGTAACTGTTTTAAATGAACAGCTTGAGATGGGTCCGGGGCATGATCTGGAAAATTACCATCAGGCTTACAGCGCAAAGCGATCACTTCACAGCCGAGTTTCTTCAAAATGGTTTCTGCACACTCTCCTGCTGAACCATTCAACGCATCAAGTACCACCTTGAGCGGTTGTTTTAAGTGAATATCTTTTAAAATTGCCTGCTGGTAAAGGCTACAGAACTCGGCCTTATGCTGATGTGGCAAGGTTAAAATAGAATCAAATATAGGAGGCTGATAATAATTTTCTGCTGTACTTGCGATGGTTTGGATCATATCTGGACACGGCGGTTCACCCTGAATAATCCATTTAATTCCGTTATCGGTTTTTGGATTATGGCTAGCGGTCACCATTATACCGTTTCCACTATAGTTGCGCGCTAAATAGTACATTTGCGGACTGGAACAGCAACCAATTTCAGTAACGCTCAGCCCCTCTTCACCACATACTTGAGTCAGAATTTGTGCATAGAAAGGACTACTTAATCGCGCATCATAACCAATCACCAGTTCAGACTGGCCAGCCTCTTTGAATTGTTTTGCCAAGGCGTGTGCAGTTGCCCGGACCACAGCCGGGGTAAAACAAGCAAGTTTTCCACGGATATCATATGCGCGAAAAATAGCTTTTGGAAAAGGAGAATGATTTAATTCCATACTATATTCTTTTATTCAAGGCGCCTACCTTGGAAATAAAAACTAAAAATTCAGAATAAAAAAGTAGGCGGGTTATTATCAGAATGCATAAGGTATACCTAAAAAAAGAATATTTTTTAATATAGATTCAGTAATGTTTCAACAAGAAATGTTAAGAAATTGTTTTTAAAAGTTTTATTAGCTTATAAACAGACTATTCTCTGTTTATAAGCTGTTATTTTACTTCTGCCCGGTATGGCCAAAACCGCCAGTTCCCCGCTCGGATACAGTAAATTCATTCACTTGTTCAAATTGTGTCTGGACTACAGGAACCAGTACATATTGAGCTAGGCGCTCACCAGGTTCCAGTGTAAAAACTGTCTGACTACGGTTCCAGACAGATACCATAAGCTCGCCCTGATAGTCTGAGTCAATCAGGCCCACCAGATTACCAAGTACAATCCCATGCTTATGACCCAGTCCAGAACGTGGCAAAATTAGACCCGCAAAATTTGGGTCTTCAATATAAATCGCCATTCCAGTTTTAACCAGAATAGTCTCACCAGGTTTAATTTGCACCTCCTCATCCAGACAGGCACGTAAATCCAATCCGGCAGAACCAGAGGTCGCATAAGTTGGCAAAGGCCATTCATTACCCAGACGCGTGTCGAGTACTTTAATTTGAACTTTCATAAGTATTCCTATTTCTATGTCGAGTACAGACCGGCTGACTTAACGTTTCAATAAAGCTTTGAGATTCTGTAAATATTGCTGTGCCTGTTCTTTCGGGTCTACATTAGCAACCAGTTTTTTCTTGCGGCCTAGCCATTCAACTTCATCTTGAGGCAACTCATCCAGAAAGCGGCTTGGCGTCATCTGTTTCATTTGTCCCCCATTCTTGCGCTGCTCTGCCAGAGTTAGAGTTAGAGCCTGACGGGCACGGGTAATACCCACATACATCAGGCGACGCTCTTCCTCAATAGTTTCACTGGCAATCGAATTTTTATGGGGCAATAATTCTTCTTCTAGTCCAATCATGTAAACATACGGAAATTCCAGCCCTTTAGCAGCGTGAAGAGTTAGCAAGTTTACTTTATCAATATCTTCCTCTTCCTGTTGCTGCTCCAGCATATCGAGCAGAACCATTTTACGAATGACACTCTCAATATTTTTATCATCTACATCTTCTGCACGGTTAATCAGACTTTGAATACTACTGTAGAGACTTTCAATATTATCTAACTTGCTCTTTTCCTGAGCAGGTGTAGCTGCCTGTTCCCGGATATAGTCGATATAACCTGCTTCATTCATCATCTGGCGAATTTTAGGAACCGGTTCGTCATCATCCAGCAATTCACGGGTAAAATTTCCAATAAAGTCAGCAAACTCGTGCAACTGTGTTACAGCTTTTTTAGGAATAACCATCGTGAGCCGCTGATCTCCGGCTGCAGATAATAAAGACAGATGGTTATCTTGTGCAAATAGTCCAAGTTTTTCTAAGGTTACCGGTCCAATTGCACGCTTGGGTGTATTAATAATACGCAAGAAGGCACTATCATCTTCTGGATTAATAATAAGGCGCAGATAACTCATGACGTCCTTGATCTCTGCACGGGCAAAGAAAGACTGGCCACCCGACAGTTTATAGGGAATTTGCATCTGGCGAAGCTGGGTTTCTAAAACGCGTGCCTGAAAGTTACCACGGTACAGTACTGCATAATCTTTCCAGCTGCGGGCATTCATCAGTTTATGCGTTAAAATATCCTTTACAACACGTTCTGCCTCATCATCGTCATTACGGCAGGTAATGACCCGGATCACATCGCCGTGGCCTTTATCACTCCAGAGCTGTTTATCAAAGATATGAGGATTATTGGCAATTACCGCATTGGCAGATTTCAGGATACGGCTGGTCGAACGATAATTCTGCTCAAGCTTGATTACTTTTAGGTTAGGAAAATCCTGCTGTAATAATGCCATGTTTTCAGGTTTAGCCCCTCGCCAGGCGTAAATTGACTGGTCATCATCACCTACAGCTGTAAACTGGCCCATCACGCCTACCAGCAGCTTAACCAGAATATACTGTGCGGTGTTGGTATCTTGATATTCATCGACCAACAGATAACGTACCCGATTTTGCCATTTATCACGTACTTCCGCATTTTCCTGCAACAAGCGGGTCGGCATCACAATTAAGTCATCAAAATCAACAGCATTGTAGGCACGAAGGTTGCGCTCATATAACTGGTAGAGATGTGCCATCTGTACATCTTCTGGAGTTTCACAAGTACTATGTGCCTGTTCCGGTAAAATCAGATCATTTTTCCAGTCAGAGATTTTTTTCATTGCCTTCGCAATGAGTTCTTTACTTTCTGCACCCGATAGATTGTCACGATGCATCAGATCCATCAGTATGCGTTTACAATCATCTGCATCTAAAATAGAAAAGTTGTTTTTAAGAGGCGTATTTTTCAGCTCAAGGCGCAACATGTTTAAGCCAAAAGTGTGAAAGGTCGAAACTGAAAGTCCTTTAATTTCCTCACGTGACAACAATTTACCGACACGCTCTTTCATTTCTCGTGCAGCTTTGTTAGTAAAGGTCATTGCTGTAATCCGGTGCGCCGGTATTCGGCACTGCTGGATTAAATAAGCAATTTTACGGGTAATTACCGAAGTTTTACCTGAACCTGCCCCTGCAAGTACTAACAAGGGTCCTTGAGTGTATTTCATAGCTTCAAGTTGCTTGTTATTTAACTGACTTGCCGACGACATAATACTACCTCTCCTGAACCGAGCATGATTATAGACAGGTCTGTTTCAGATGCCTAATGTTAATTGGGTAACAAATAGCCATAAAAAAACCACCCGAAGGTGGTTTTTATACAACTTCAATTAAATTATTGGGTTGCATAAATACTAATTTCTACACGGCGGTTTTGTTCACGGCCTTCAGCAGTTGCATTTGATGCAATCGGGTTAGAAGCACCTAGACCCTGAGCATTAATACGGGTACGTGGAACGCCCTGGCCAGCCAGATAGTTGGCTACAGCCTGAGCACGCGCCTGAGATAGCGGGATATTGATTGAATCATTACCAGTGCTGTCAGTATAACCAGTTACCAAAATGGCACTCTTGTTATCTTCTGTCAGGGTTTGAGCTACTTTATTAAGCGTTGTATAGAAGTTTGGCTTGATCGTAGACTTGTTGGTATCAAATGTAATGTTGCCTGGCATAATCAGACCAACAGAACCATCCGGGTTACGGTTAACTTCTACCCCAGTACCTGCCATTTGTTGACGAAGTTTTTTCTCTTTATTGTCAAGATACACGCCTGTAGCTGCACCGACCACCGCACCAATTGCTGCTGCACGGTTATTCTGTGCACTTGAATTTGCATTTGACTTAGAAATACCATAACCCGCAAGTGCACCCAGACCGGTACCAATTGCTGCTTTATCATATTCCATGTTTTGGCAACCCGAAAGTGCCATTGCCCCTACCACAGTTGAAATCATTAGTGCACGCATTGCATGCCTCCTTGTCCTTGTTGTCTAAAAGGATAATGAAATAAAAAAAATTTTTATAACATTGATTTTTTGTTAAAAAATAATGGATTATTTACATTTTGTAATACTTTTAGATCTTTTTCGGAAGTCATAGCCCATAATTTCTTCATACTCGCTTATTGATGAGTTTTTTTGATGAAATACTTCATTTCATGAATTGCTTCATTTAGGATGACAGGGTTCAGGTAACAGGACCTTTCTATGTCATCCCAAAACAAGAAACAAGCTTTACTAAAAAAAATTACACGTGGACTGACCGTAGGCTCGGTAATTACAGGAAGTACTTTCCTGCACGGACCACCTGTGCTGGCGCTCGGGTTAACAAAGCTGATCAAAAACTCGCGTAAAATTGATGAAACGAATATTGAGATTACGAACCGCTGGTTAGCAGTCAATAACTGGTTAATTGAGCATGTACTTTCTGATTTAAAATGGGATATTACCATTGATGAAAATCTCGATTTAAGCATGCAAGGTCGTTATCTAATGACCTGCAACCATCAGAGCTGGGTAGACACTACAGTGAATCAGTACTTTGGTCTGACCCGTATGCCTCTAACCCGTTTTTTTACCAAATGGGAACTGATCTTTATTCCTTTTGTCGGCCAGGCTTTTAAAATTTTAGGTTTTCCGATGATGAAGCGGCACAGCAAAGAGCAGATCGCAAAGAATCCTGATTTAAAAACCCGTGATTTGGAAGAAGCACGCAAGGCCTGTCAGCAACTGGTAAGTCAGCCTTATACCCTGCTCAATTATCTGGAAGGGACACGTTTTACCCAAGAAAAACATGACCAGCAGAAATCACCTTATAAGCATTTGCTTAAACCTAAGGCTGGTGGACTGGCATTAGCATTGAATATTTTAGAAGATAATATTGATGCGCTGGTGGATATGACTATTGTTTATCCGGATGGTGTCCCAGGCTATGGAGATTTCTGGTTAGGTGACGTAAGCCGGATTGCAGTAAACCTGCGTAAAATTGAAATACCTGCTTGGGTTAAAGGTGGCAATTACGAAGAAGATGAAGAATACCGTAAACGCTTTCAAGCCTGGGTACATCAGATCTGGACTGAAAAAGATCAGTTAATTGAATCCATACAGCAAAAATATGCCTAGTTTTTCTATACTCTGAACAATCATTAAGGACCTGTATGCAAGAAGAGCCCGTCAAAGCGAGAACCAGTTTTATTCCAGTGCGACATGATACGTTAGCCTGGAAATTGTTTCTGGTTTATGACGTATTCATGATGGTACTGATTGTCATTAATCTGGTCTGTTTAAGTGGTAATGCCATTTTAATGAGTGACTTCGGAGAATGGCTGTTTGAGTTTATCCGTGTGCCTGAAGCCCTTCAGTTTTATAAGACTGAATTGCGTCCTTGGGTGATTAAAACAGAAGGCTGGTTTACCAGCTTTCTGGTGGTAGAGCTTCTGGTACGCTGGCTGATTGCCATTATTTATAAACATCACCCACGCTGGTTCTTTTTTCCTTTTATACACTGGTATGAATTACTCGCCATCATTCCACAATTACGTTTTTTAAGATTACTGCGCGCCGGGGTAATTGCTTACCGTTTAAATGAACTGGGTTATCAGGTTATTCCTGAAAGCATTTATAAGCGTGCGCTGTTCTATTATCACGTGGTAATGGAAGAACTTTCCAGTCGTGTAGTCTTAACCATATTAGATGGTGTACATCGTGAACTGGTCACCAGTACTACCCATAAAAAGCTGATCCATGATCTGGTCGATCACCACCGGGACCTTTTTGCGGCAGCTCTGGCTCAGGTATTACAGGAATCATTAGCTCTGGCCTTAAAAGAACATCAGAATCAGCTCTCAAAAGAGGTTGGCCTGATTGTTAACCGGGCCATCGAAGAAACGCCGGAGCTCACCCAACTGCTACGCCTGATACCGATTGTAGGCAGCCGTATTGAACAGCAGATACAGAGTATCGGCCAACGCTTGGGTGAAAATATTACTTATGGTTTAATTGATCCGCTGGTAGATGGAACACTGGATCAGCCAAACTCGACCTATATGCTGATCGCACAAAGAGCCAGCCAGTTAAATATAAATAATCAGGCACTTGAGCAATTGGTTGAATCAGCAGTATTTGAAAGTTTAGAATCCATCCGTAAACAAGTAAAAATTAAACAATGGCAACAGATTCTGGCCGAGAGCAAAGTAGCCAAAGAATAAACATCTCGGTCAAAATATTTGTACTTCGGCTAGAGAATTCATGCATTTTAGTCTAGGATTTGCTCTATTTAATAACATGACTTTGGCAAACTTTAAGTTAAAAGCCTCTAAGGAATAATTATGGCTGATATACGGGTTACAGGCAGAATGGTTAACTTTACCCGGTTAACCTTTGACACCAATGATCATGATGCTATCCGCCAGCAACTGAACACTCTACTCGATGAAAATGCTTATCAGGGTGCCCTGGTTATTCTTGACAGTACAGTCGAGCAGGAACTGATTGCACTGATCCAGCTGCTCGTCAGCCTAGATTTGCAGCCTATGGCTGTAATTGACGGCATCCTAGGTGATCAGGCACGCGCCATTCAGTTCCCGGTACTCGCCTCTGACCGCCCGTTACAGCGCATCAAGCCTACCAAAGAACAGGTAGTTGAAGCGCCAGTATCTCAACAGGCTGAGGCTGAAAAAACAGGCAGTATTCGTTATATTACCTCTTATCACGATGAGATTTTACGTACTGGGCAGTGTCTGGTCCAAGACCATGGCGATATTATTCTAAAAGCCGGAATCAACAGCGGCTCTGAAGTGATTGCTTCAGGAAATATACATATTTATGGCAGTGTTCGTGGTAGAGTCATTGCCGGCGTAGGAGGCAATACCTCTGCAAGAATTTTCTGTCATTCCCTTGAGGCAGAACTGGTATCTATTGCAGGCACATACTGTGTAGCAGACGACATCCCGCAGCATGTCGCCAAAAAACCTGTACATATTTACTTGAATGATGACCAAGAGCTTGAATTTGAAGCCTTGGAATTTTAAGGTATAAATTATCACCAAAAGCCCCATTTAAGGGGATGGACCATAACAGGAGTGGATTCGGTGGCCAAAATTGTTGTCGTAACATCAGGCAAAGGTGGAGTGGGTAAAACTACAACAAGCGCATCTTTTGCAACAGGTTTAGCCCTACGTGGTCACAAAACCGTCGTTATTGATTTTGACGTAGGCTTACGTAACCTGGATTTGATCATGGGTTGTGAACGCCGCGTGGTTTATGACTTTGTCAATGTTTTAAATAATGAAGCCCGTTTACAACAAGCTTTGATCCGTGATAAAGATATTGAAAATCTTTATATTTTACCGGCATCACAGACCCGTGATAAGGATGCATTAACAGATGAGGGTGTTGCCCGAATTATAGATGAGCTCTCACAAGAGTTTGACTATATTATCTGTGATTCACCAGCCGGTATTGAACGTGGTGCTATCTTGGCCATGTATCATGCTGATGAAGCGATTATCGTAACCAACCCTGAAATCTCTTCTGTGCGAGACTCAGATCGCATTATTGGCATGCTGGACAGCAAGACTAAAAAAGTAGAACAAAATGAGGGTCGTGTACGCAAGCATCTGTGTATCACTCGTTTTAATCCAGAACGTGCAGACCGTCAGGAAATGTTATCAATTGATGATATTTCAAAAGATATTTTACGTGTCCCGACTTTAGGGGTGATTCCAGAATGTCCAACTGTACTTCAGGCATCAAACGAAGGTAAACCGGTTATTCTATATACTGAAACCAGTGCCGGACAGGCTTATGATGACCTGGTTGCGCGCTTCCTTGGTGAAGAACGTCCTTATCGTCACATTACTGTGAAACCGAAGGGCTGGTTAGCACGACTATTTGGAGCATAATTATGGCAGGATTCTGGAGTAAGCTTTTTAGTGGTGATGAAAAACCATCAAGTGCTAAAACAGCTAAAGACCGACTGAAAGTCATCGTGGCCTCTGAACAGGGTTTAGGTAGACGTCTAAGCCAAGACAAAATAGACCAGATGAAAAAAGAAATTATGCAGGTGGTCAACCGTTATGTACGCGGTGTAGATGAGCAGCATATTCAGATGTCTGTTCGTTCTGAAGCGAACATCGAAATGCTAGAGATGAATATCAATTTGCCTGAAGAACGTTAATCTCATTACTGATTAGGCAACCGAATTAAATCAAGGCAAAATATGCAGCAGCGCATGGAAAGTATCTCTTTCTCCTGCTGCAAGTATTTTGCTTTTTTAATTTTGTTTTGAATACTGAGGAGATCGTGATGGCATTGTCACAGCCAGCAACATTCAATGAAGAATGGTCAGATGAACGTGTGTTTGGCTATTTGAATCAGCTTCCTCCTGAAGGCATAAATGCTGACTTTCACGTTCTCTATCATGCATTCAAGCATATGCGTCCAAGTGATTATGAACGTTTGCTGAACAGGTTTATTGCTGATGGCCGGGATCTAAATGCTACTAATCCTCAGGGACAACGTATTCATGAAGTGATTGCTGAATTTCCGCGCCAAAGTGCTCCATTTCTAGAAGTTCTAGCTAAGTTTGCTTAAAAACAGCTTTATAACCGAAATAATAAAAAACCTGCTTGAAGCAGGTTTTTTATTTAAAGACCTTTTATACTAAAATTTCACGCTTACCATTTGCACCCATCGCACTTACAATACCATTTTCTTCCATCTGATCAATAATGCGCGCAGCACGGTTGTAACCCAAGCTAAATTTACGCTGGAGAGAAGACGTAGAGGCTTTACGGGTTTCCAGTACAAATGCGACACACTGGTCGTAAAGCATATCCCGGTCGGAACCGCCTTCTCCACCATCCTCGAAACCGCGTGAGCTTGGTTCTTCATCAAACGGTGTCAATATCTCGTCAATGTAATCAGGATCACCACGTTCGCGCCATGCATCACAAATACGGTTAACTTCATCATCAGAAATGAAGGCGCCATGTACACGTTCGGGTTCAATTTTACCTGGCCCCAAGAACAGCATATCACCATGCCCTAACAAGTCCTCTGCCCCACCTGCATCTAAAATAGTACGGGAGTCAATTTTGCTGTTAACACGTAATGCCACACGGGTAGGAATATTGGCTTTAATCAGGCCGGTAATGACATCCACAGAAGGACGCTGAGTTGCAAGCAATAAATGAATACCAGCAGCACGTGATTTTTGCGCGAGACGAGTAATCATTTCTTCTGCTTTTTTACCCACCTGCATAATCATATCTGCAAATTCATCAGCCACAATCACAATCATAGGTAAAGGAGTTAAGCGTGGGGCACGCTCTTGAGTTGCCGAATCACCGGGTTTCCATGTCGGATCAATCAGATCCTCACCGTTCGCAATTGCTTCTTCGACCTTACGGTTATAATCAGTAATCTTACGAATTTTCATAAAGGACATCAGCTTGTAACGACGTTCCATTTCATTAACACACCAGTTTAGTGCACTGACCGCATCTTTCATATCAGTCACTACAGGCGTTAAAAGGTGAGGAATATCATTATAGTTAGCCAGTTCTAATTGCTTCGGATCAATCAGAATTAAACGCAACTGATCGGGGGTATATTTGAGCAGCATGGAAAGAATCATGGCATTTACAGCGACTGACTTACCCGAACCGGTAGTCCCTGCCACCAGCATGTGAGGTGCCTTGGCAAGATCAGTCAAAACCGGATTACCTGAAATATCCTTACCCATAGCCATTGAGATAAGACCATTCGGGTCGCGATATGCTGGTGTTTCCAGTAGCTCGGTTAAACGTACCATTTCACGGCTACTGTTCGGTACTTCGATTCCAATATAAGGTTTGCCTGGTATAACTTCTACTACACGCACCGAAGCCATGGACATTGAGCGAGCCAGGTCACGGGAAATATTGGTTACTTTAGAAGCTTTTACCCCAGGCGCCAGATCCAGTTCAAAACGGGTGACTACCGGCCCTGGCTGAGCCTCAACCACCTTGGCTTTAACATTAAACTCCTGCAACTTGATTTCTAGCAGTTCTGACAGGCGTGCCAACTGCTCAGCAGTAAAGTTTACTTTCTTGTTCGGGTCTACCGGATCTAGAATGTCAACTGGAGGCAAAGTTGATAGATCACGACGCTTGTGTACCACTTGCATGGCACGTGACATCGGCCGCCCGGCCCGGTCAGTTAATGGCGCATCAAGATCAAATTCTTCTTCAATTTCTTGAGGTTTACCAGCCGTTTCATGCCAAGCCTCAATAAAGGCTTCTTTATCTTTGGCAAGAATTTTACGCTCATCTAGATGTTGCTCAATCTCTGTTTCACGCTCTGGTGCATTAAACTGAGTTTTAATCTCTGCTTTTACAAAGGGTGTAGACTGAGCATAACTGCTTGTTGTTCTCACAGGCTGATCTTTAAAGTGATCTTCATCTTCCACCAGAAAATCAACCAGCTCCTCAAGCTCAGCAACATCACTGCCGTTATTCTGCATAGACTGTCTCATCAGTGCAGATTGAACTCCCGTGGCGCTTGCTGCCCCAGAAACACTGGCTGTCACACTGGATACAGTAGCTGATGCGGCAGATGAGCCCTGTCCATTTGATATATTTTTGCTGTTAAAAGGTGTATGTACATCTGTTGCCGTTTTAGTTGGCGGTACAGCAGCTAACAGTTCATCAAAAATCTGGTCATCATTCCAGTCCAATATCTCATCATCATGTGATGTTTGAGGCTGATACGCAGGAGAACGGGATTCAGGCTGTCTTTCTTCCTGAGCCACTACCACTTGTTGCAGATGCTCATGTGGTGTAACCGGTTTGTCATCTTCGGCAGCTTTTAACAGGGCATCAATATCACGGTCATGATTATCATCATGTTGTAAAGCACGCCATACTTCACCGGTTGCGACCACACGCTGGCTGTCCTGCTGTAACTGATGGGCTTTTTCTAAAGTACGTTCAAACTCTGCTTCATCTTCAGGATCAAGTGAAGGCATCTGATGTTGTATCTGCTCTTTTGCCAACATATCGTTAAATAGACGCTCTGCTTGCAGGTCTGCTGCTGAAGGTTGAGAGACTATCTTAGCTGGCTGCTTTATTTCTGAAGCTAAAACCTGCTCTTGTGCAGATTCTCTGGTTCTGATCGCGACCGACTTTTTTATTGGTTGCTGTTCAGTGCGGTCAAAGTCTGATTCACTGGAAGGTACATTACGGTAAAACAGATCTTGCAGGTATGCAGGGGTTGCCTTAAGCGTAACCCAGGTTTTATTCCATTGAATACCAAATGCCAAGGTCAGTAAAATTAGACAAAATACAATCAGAAAGAAAGTAGCACCATAAATTGTTAACACCTGCGCCAGACTACTTCCCAGTTCATAACCGATAATGCCACCAGAGGCATTTTCCAGAGTATCTGCAGGTAAATTCCAGTGTAGATATAAAAGGCTGGACGTGGTCAGGATTAAAAAAAACTGGGCAGCATAACGAAACGGACGGTTCAGGAAACTGCGTGGCCACCAGAGCTGGATAGCTTCAATAAACAGGTAGATGGGAATAAGCAAACTTGCCCATCCTACAAAGCCAAAAAGCAAATCTGCAATCCAGGCACCCGCTACGCCACTGGCATTAGAGACTTGCTGGGTATCACTGGAAATATGCATCCACCCGGGGTCAAACGGTGTATATGTTACTGTTGCCAGAAACAGGTAAATCCCGAATGAAACCAAGAATAATGTCATTAATAAGCGCTGTGCATAAACATTTGACACCGCAGTCATATACTGTCCCGTAACCATTTATCAATTGATGTTCTTATATAGAAGCCGTCAGGCTTTCTTCAAAGAAGAAAACTTTATATTATGCACCGGTTCCCATTAAAATGATGCATCATTATTTATTTGTGTTGTTAACATATTTTATATAGCTCAAACCGATTTCCATCATCAAGATTATCCACATGGATTGAACACAACTTTGCTGATGTTTCACGTATACTTTTAACAATTCTACATAAAAAAGGATAGCTTTAATGAGCATTCGTCACTCACGGTTAATTATTTTGGGTTCGGGCCCTGCCGGTTACAGCGCAGCAGTGTATGCAGCACGTGCAAACCTAAAGCCGACACTCATTGCAGGCATGCAGATGGGTGGCCAGCTTACGACCACTACTGAAGTAGACAACTGGCCAGGTGACCCTGAGGGTCTGACTGGTCCAGCTTTAATGGAACGTATGCATGCTCATGCAGAGCGGTTTGGTACTGAGATGATTTATGACCATATTAATGAAGTGGACTTAAATGTTCGTCCCTTTGTTTTGAAGGGTGATATGGAAGAGTACACCTGTGATGCCCTGATTGTGGCAACAGGCGCAACTGCCCAGTATCTTGGTCTGGAATCCGAAGCCAAATTTATGGGCCAGGGTGTAAGTGCCTGCGCAACCTGTGATGGTTTCTTCTACAAAAACCAGAAAGTTATGGTAGTAGGTGGAGGTAATACTGCGGTTGAAGAAGCATTGTATTTATCAAATATCGCTTCACATGTTACGCTTGTACACCGTCGTGACAAACTGCGTTCAGAAAAGATTTTACAAGATCACTTGTTTGAAAAAGAGAAAGAAGGCAAAATTTCGATTCTCTGGAACCATCAGGTTGAAGAAGTCCTGGGCGACAATACGGGAGTAACCGGTGTAAGACTTAAATCTGTTCAGGATGACACACTACGTGATGTTGATGTTCAAGGTTTATTTGTTGCTATTGGCCACAAACCAAATACCTCAATGTTTGAGGGCCAGCTTGAATTACGTAATGGCTATATTCAGGTACAAAGTGGCACAGCAGGTAATGCGACTGCAACGTCAATCCCAGGCGTATTTGCAGCAGGTGATGTAGCAGATGATGTTTATCGCCAGGCCATTACCTCTGCGGGCTCAGGCTGTATGGCTGCACTTGATGCAGAGAAATACCTGGATGGTTTAACACCAGAAAGTTAACAGAGTTTGGTTATTTTCTTAATAGCCGCCTTAGTGCGGCTATTCTTATTTTCAGTTTTACAGTTGTGCTTGTATGGCTGTATGAAATTACTTACCATAAATTAAAGTGATTTTTTCAGACTGAATCATGACCATGCTTCCCCCCTCTCAATATATTTTTCCTGATCCTATAGAAGCCGATCCTGAAGGCGAAGGCCTCATATGTATTGGGGCTGACCTCTCTCCATCTACTTTATTAGAAGCTTACACACATGGGTTATTTCCCTGGTTTAATGCAGGTGAACCTATTTGCTGGTGGTCACCAGAACCACGCTGTGTAATTTATCCAGAACATTATAAACCGAGCAAATCTTTACTACGGAGTATGAAAAAGTACGACTATCACATCACGGTCAATCAGGCCTTTGAACAGGTTATTTCCTCATGTGCCCTACCGCGTAGCTATAGTGAAGAGACGTGGATTTCCAAACAAATTATCCAAGGCTACTGCAACCTGTTCAATGCAGGTTTTGGTTATAGTGTTGAAGTCTGGGACGATACAAAGTTGGTAGGAGGCCTGTATGGGGTCACCATTGGCAAAGGCTGTTTCGGTGAATCGATGTTCAGTACCCGCACTGATGTTTCAAAAATGGCTTTTTATAGCCTCATGTTAATTGCAAAGGAGAATAATTTACCTTGGGTCGACTGCCAGCTGGTAAATGAACATCTGCTTAGCTTGGGTGCCTGTACAGTTTCTCGGCAGGATTATCTTAAATCGTTACAAGATGTAATTATTCAACCTGCTATCGATTGGAAAAAGTATCAGGAGCGTGTATTTTCAAGTGAAACAGTTGCACTTAATAGCCGCCTGAGCGAATGATAATAATGAGGGACCATGTATGAAATCTTATCACCCTAAGTCCCTGTTAAATGACTTGCAGTACTATATTACACCACCACATGACTGTAGTTATCTAGAAAAGAAATCTGCACGCATGGTCTTTCTGGACCCTGTTCATCGTATTGACGTAGAAACATTGTCTGAACTTTCTCGGCTAGGCTTCCGACGTAGTGGCGACTTTATCTATCGTCCAGAATGCCATCTGTGCCGGCAATGCCTTTCCTGTCGGGTCCCTGTAAATGCTTTTCAAATGAACAGCAGCCAGAAAAAAGCATGGAAGCGTAACCAGAATTTACGCATGAATATTATTTCAACCCGTGATGCAACCTGGCAGCATTATGCACTGTATGAGCGCTATATTTTGGCACGTCATGCTGATGGAGACATGTATCCACCCAGTCAAGACCAGTTTGAAAAATTCTTGGTACATAGCTGTACAGAAAGCTTCTTTCTTGAGCTGTGGAAGGATGAACAGCTCATCAGCGTTTCTACATGTGATCCGCTGGATGATGGTATTTCAGCGGTTTATACTTTTTTTGATCCTGATGAAAACCGTCGCTCCCTAGGAGTATTTGCAATTTTAAAGCAGATTGAATATGTAAAAATGCTAGGTCTAGATTACATTTACCTCGGTTACTGGGTACCACATTCAGCTAAAATGAACTATAAATCCCAATATACCCCATTAGAAATTTTACTAGATGGACAGTGGCGGCATTTGAACCGATCCTTAAACGCTGAAGAGATTCATGCGCTGGGTGATTCGCTCCTCACCACCCTTCCTTCGGGCTGGAATCAGCTGATTGTTAAATAAATCAGTTTGACTTAGCAAAATAACTGGCTGAAATCCTCACTACAAGACTTGACCATGATAATGGCATGTTCACGTCCTCCATTCGGTCCAGGATAATAATTACGTCGCTGATCAATTTGATGAAAGCCGCTCTTTTCATAAAGTGCAATGGCAGCTGTGTTGCTTTCACGTACTTCCAGAAAAATTTGTACAGGCATATTTTCTAAAAGTGAAATTGATTGCTCAAGCAGGGTATAACCTAGTCCTTTACCTTGCCAGGAAGGATGAATAGCCATTAATAACAGGTTAGCTTCATCTAGAATAGGCTGTAGAATACAGAAGCCGATAACCTGACCTTGCAGCTCGTATACAGTACACAGATAACTTTGTAATGCCTCTTCGAATAATCGAAAAGACCACGGGTGAGTCTGAACCTGTTTTTCAATCTCAGTCACCTGAGGCAGGTCAGATTTTTGCATTAAGCGGATCATATACAACAGGGCTTTTATAGCTATCCAACTTGCATTATAAGAATTGTTTATGAAAAATCGAGAATAAAAAAGGACAATTTAAATTGTCCCTTTTCTTATATACTTTTAGAAACCTAGTTTATTACGCCATTTTTCTAAAAGAGCTGTGGTATCTGTATCATTTGGATGAAATTTTGGTCTTAAAAAGTCTGCCAGTTCAGGAATTTGTCGAGTTATAAAACCCTTACGGCCATACATAAATTTCAGCATATATCTGGTATCTTTCCAGGTTAGTTTTTTATCTGCGCTTAAGAGACGCACAGTAAAATATGACTGTGTAAAGAAAATCAGCGTTAAGGCAATGATTAGCGCCGAAGAGCGCATAAAATAAGCCTTAGGCCCTTGCCCATACATTGCTGTATAAACATCAAAGGCTACAGCTTTATGCTCATTTTCCTCTATGGCATGCCACATCCAGAGTTTATACATGGTCTCATCATTAAATAAGGCCTGCACATCTGCATTCTGCAACAGCTCAGCCGCAATAGTGGCAGTAAAATGTTCAAGAGCACATGTACCTGTTAAATCAACCATTTCCTTGGTGTAACCGAACGGTTTCATCAGACGGTATACAACTTCCGTACCTACTTTAAGTACTTGCCCTGTCTGCTCTTCCATTTTACGTACATCATAACCATAAGCCTGAGCAGAAGCATTAAAGGCAAGATGCTCCTTAGAATGCATAGCTTCTTGCCCGATAAAAGCACTAATCTCTTTTTGAAGTGCTGGATCTGAGAGTTTAGGGTTTTGACGCACCGCACGGGTACTATCTACAAAAAATTTTTCACCCTCTGGAAACAGTGCAGATAAAGCTGTCATAAAATGGGTTATACCGGCATCGCCGCTCGCCCAGTAACGTGGAACCTGATTAAATTCAAAGTCCATACGACGTACAGGAAAGCTAGCACCGGCACGATTTGAAATATTTACTTTAGCATTCATTAGGGTTACTCCTCGCAAGTGAGCAATTCGCTAGCTTGCTTTTATTTTTTGATTTCTTATTTCTTATCATACGTTTTTTTTATTGTGCTATAAGGGCAGATAAGGACATAGAATTATCAGTTAAGGACAGCTGATATTTATTTTTGTCTGACAATTTTATAAAGTTATTTAGATATATATTTATATAAATAAAAAAAGCGCCCTAAAAGGACGCTTTTTTTTGACACAGTAAAGTGATTATGCAGTTACTTTCGCAACAACACCAGCACCTACTGTACGACCACCTTCACGAATCGCAAAACGCAGACCAGCGTCCATCGCAATCGGGTGGATCAGCTCAACTGACATCTCAACGTTGTCACCTGGCATAACCATTTCCACGCCTTCTTTCAGCTGGATCGCACCAGTTACGTCAGTTGTACGGAAGTAGAACTGTGGACGGTAACCATTCAGGAATGGAGTGTGACGACCACCTTCTTCTTTAGAAAGTACATATACTTCTGCATCGAATTTAGTGTGCGGCTTGATTGTACCTGGTTTAGCCAGTACCTGACCACGCTGAACGTCTTCACGTTTAGTACCACGTAGCAGAACACCACAGTTCTCGCCTGCACGACCTTCGTCAAGCAGTTTACGGAACATTTCTACGCCAGTTACAGTTGTTTTAACTGTGTCTTTGATACCTACGATTTCAACTTCTTCGCCTACTTTCACGATACCAGTTTCAACACGGCCAGTTACTACTGTACCACGACCAGAAATAGAGAATACGTCTTCGATTGGCATCAAGAATGCTTGATCGATTGCACGTACTGGCTCTGGGATGTAAGTGTCAAGCGCTTCAACAAGCGCTTCAACTGCAGCTTCACCATATTGACCAGCGTCGCCGTTAAGCGCAAGAAGAGCTGAACCACGGATTACTGGAGTGTCATCACCTGGGAAGTCGTAAGTAGAAAGAAGTTCACGAACTTCCAATTCAACTAGCTCAAGAAGCTCTTCGTCGTCTACAAGGTCACATTTATTCAAGAATACAACGATGTAAGGTACACCTACCTGACGAGAAAGAAGGATGTGTTCACGAGTTTGTGGCATTGGACCGTCAGTCGCAGCACATACAAGGATCGCACCATCCATCTGAGCAGCACCAGTGATCATGTTTTTAACATAGTCAGCGTGGCCTGGGCAGTCTACGTGCGCGTAGTGACGAGTTGGAGAGTCGTATTCTACATGAGAAGTATTAATGGTAATACCACGTGCTTTTTCTTCTGGTGCAGAGTCGATTGCAGCGTAGTCTTTCGCTTCACCACCGAATTTTTTTGCACATACAGTTGCAATTGCAGCTGTTAAAGTTGTTTTACCATGGTCAACGTGACCGATTGTGCCCACGTTAACGTGTGGCTTATTACGTTCGAACTTAGCCTTAGCCATGAGATCTTCCTTTTTAAAACAACTCATGGAGGATCACTCCATGAGCATTAGGTTTTTTAACTATAAATTAGTTTGCGCTTATAGTAATCGAAAGATTACTCGTCGTCACCTTTTTTACCACCAGACTGGAATTTAGCAATAATGCCCTCTGCCACGTTACGTGGAGTTTCAGCATATTTAGCAAATTCCATAGAATAAGTCGCACGACCTTGAGACATAGAACGCATGTGAGTTGCGTAACCAAACATTTCTGCAAGAGGAACTTCTGCACGAATTGCTTTAGTACCACCAGGTAAGTCGTCCATGCCTTGAACTATACCACGACGACGGTTTAAGTCACCCATGATATCGCCCATGTAGTCTTCTGGAGTTTCTACTTCAACTTTCATGATTGGCTCAAGAAGAACAGGATCTGCTTTCATGAAACCGTCACGGAACGCGTAAGAACCTGCCATTTTGAACGATAGTTCGTCAGAGTCGACATCGTGGTAAGAACCGTCGAATAATGTCGCTTTAATGCCTACAACTGGGTAACCAGCCAAGACACCATTCTTCATACGTTCTTGGATACCTTTGTCTACTGCACCGAAGAACTCTTTAGGTACTACACCACCAACAACTTCTTCAGCGAATTCGTATTCTTTACCAGATTCAGGATCAAGCGGCTCTAAACGTACGTATACGTGACCGAATTTACCTTTACCACCAGTTTGACGTACGAACTTACCTTCTTGCTCAACAGTCTTTTTGATTGTTTCGCGGTAAGCAACCATTGGTTTACCAATGTTCGCTTCAACGTTGAATTCACGTTTCATACGGTCAACGATGATGTCAAGGTGAAGCTCACCCATACCTGCAATAATCGTTTGACCTGACTCTTCGTCTGTACGAACGCGGAACGATGGATCTTCTTTAGCCAAACGACCTAAAGCAATTGACATTTTTTCTTGGTCAGCTTTCGTTTTTGGCTCAACAGCCAATGCAATTACTGGCTCTGGGAATTCCATACGCTCAAGTGTAATGTTGTTTTTCTCATCACACAGAGTATCACCTGTAGTTACGTCTTTGAGACCTACACATGCAGCGATATCACCCGCACGGATTTCTTCAACGTCCTGACGATCGTTCGCGTGCATTTGCACGATACGGCCGATACGTTCACGTTTAGATTTAACTGGGTTATAAACAGAATCGCCTTGCTTAAGAACACCAGAGTAAACACGTACGAACGTTAAGTTACCTACGAATTTGTCGTTCATGATTTTGAACGCAAGTGCAGAGAACGGAGCTTCGTCAGATGCTTCACGAATCGCTTTAGTTTCAGCTTTGTCGTCAAGAACACCTTCAATTGCTTTCACTTCTGTTGGTGATGGCAAGAATTCAATCACTGCGTCCAACATACGTTGAACACCTTTGTTTTTGAATGCTGTACCACAAAGCATTGGTTGAATTTGACAAGCCAAAGTTTGAGTACGTAGACCAGCAACGATATCTTCTTTAGATAGTTCGCCTTCTTCTAGGTACTTGTCCATGAGTTCTTCTGATGCTTCAGCAGCAGCTTCAACCATGTTTGTACGCCATTCTTCAGCAGTCGCTTGAAGATCAGCTGGAATCTCACCGTACTCAAACTTCATACCTTGTGACGCTTCATCCCAAATGATCGCTTTCATTTCGATCAAGTCGATTACGCCTTGGAAGTTTTCTTCAGCACCAATAGGAATGACTACAGGTACTGGAGACGCGCCTAAACGTGTCTTCATTTGCTCAACAACACGGAAGAAGTTTGCACCTGTACGGTCCATCTTGTTCACGAATGCTAAACGAGGTACTTGGTATTTGTTTGCTTGACGCCATACAGTTTCAGACTGAGGTTGTACACCACCTACAGCACAGTAAACCATACATGCACCATCAAGAACACGCATAGAACGCTCAACTTCAATAGTGAAGTCAACGTGTCCCGGTGTATCAATTACGTTAATACGGTGTTCAGGGAATTGCTTAGACATACCTGACCAGAAGGTAGTAGTAGCAGCAGAAGTAATGGTAATACCACGCTCTTGCTCTTGCTCCATCCAGTCCATTGTTGCTGCACCATCGTGTACTTCACCAATTTTGTGAGATACACCTGTGTAGAACAAAATACGTTCTGTAGTGGTGGTTTTACCCGCATCAATATGCGCAGAGATACCAATGTTACGATAACGAGAAATTGGGGTTTGACGTGCCATGATTTCTAGCATTCCTAAATTTTGTTGTTTAAAACAGGACGCTTTAAGCTACTTTTGCAACTTAAAGCGAATTGATGACAGATCAATGAAAAACATGCCTATCATCTTCCTGATTAGGGCCTGTTTTAACCGCTTAGAAGCGGTAGTGAGAGAAGGCTTTGTTAGCTTCAGCCATACGGTGCACATCTTCACGTTTTTTGATCGCTGCGCCTTTACCTTCAGCTGCATCTAGCAACTCACCAGCAAGACGTAAAGCCATAGTTTTTTCAGAACGCTTAGCAGCAGCATCTACTAACCAACGCATTGCTAGGGCAGTACGACGGGATGGGCGCACTTCCATAGGTACTTGATAAGTAGCACCACCAACACGGCGTGCTTTTACTTCGACCATAGGGCGAACTTTTTCAAGAGTAGTCTCGAAAAATTCAACCGGATCTACTTTGTTTTTTTCTTGAACGCGGTCTAAAGCACCGTAAACGATGCTTTCAGCAATAGATTTTTTACCATCTTGCATTACGTGGTTCATGAATTTAGCGATGGTTTGGCTGCTGAATTTTGGATCCGGAAGGATTTCACGAGCAGCGACTACGCGACGTCTTGGCATTTTAAACTACCTATAAATATGACACTTCAGGTTAATCCAGCAGTAGCACAAAGTGTCGTGTGCATTCGCTGGCCTTACTACACGTCGCTTGAATTTCACAAAAATAAATGCAGAAATCAGACAAGCGAGACGATAAAGGTTTGTGGCTCTATATCCTTAAGAAATTATTTCTTAGGACGTTTAGCACCATATTTAGAACGTGACTGGTTACGATCTTTAACGCCAGCGCAGTCTAAAGAACCACGAACGGTATGGTAACGTACACCTGGTAAGTCTTTAACACGACCACCACGGATCAGAACAACACTGTGCTCTTGCAGGTTATGGCCTTCACCACCGATATAGCTTGATACTTCAAAGCCTGAAGTTAAGCGAACACGGCAAACTTTACGCATTGCTGAGTTAGGTTTTTTAGGTGTAGTTGTATAAACACGTGTACAAACACCACGACGTTGTGGACAAGCCTTCAACGCAGGAACTTTGGATTTCTCAACCAAAGTCGTACGACCCTTGCGGATCAACTGATTTGTTGTTGCCATATGGCAATTCTCCCGTAAATAAAAAACCTCAAAAAAATACCACTTTTTGAGGGCATGCAATTGTAAGCCAAGACACAAAAATGGTCAACATTTGATGCCATAACAAATGTTGACCAAGTACCTGACAAAGCTTATTTATCAAGCTTTTATGTTTTTAGCCTATTTTTTCGAAGAAGAGTTTTTTGTAACTGCTTCTTTAGCTTCTGTAGAAGAGTTTGTAGTGTCACCAGTTTCAACTTTAACCTGATCAACAGGCTTATCTATTGCTTCTTCGGCTGCAAGTTTAGCCTGATTGCTAGCAACCAGTTCTTCCTCATCAACTACCGGGTTATCTTCATCTAATGGAACAGCAGTCTTTTGAGGCTCTACTGCTTCATGAGGCTCCACCATATCTTCCGCCAAGCTTTCGATATCTTGCTGAACTTCCTGCTCAATATCAGTTTCTGTCTTTTTCTCTTCTTCAGAAGGTTTTTTCTGAACTTTCACCTTGGCAATCGTGTCATGGTCTTTAAGCTCAACTTCTTTTACCTTGTCAAGATTGACCTGTTCCGGCTGTTCAATTTTTTCCGGTTTGGCAGAAACCGTAGGACTTGCCTGCTCTAAGGCTTTTTCTGAACGGTTAAATGCTTCCAGAGGTGAAAGTGAAGAGTCATTATGCTGCTCTAGATAAGATCGTGCTTCAGCAAATGCTGTCTGTGCCTTTTGGCTGGCCTCTTCAACCAGTTTCCAGCTATAGATTGCGCCAACTGTTGCACCAGCCAAAGGAGTAAGTTTAGTCAATATAGATAGCTTAGAAAAAACAGTAGGATTATCTTGTCGCTGACCATCCTGCCCGATCCATTTTTTAAGCATTTCAAAATCATTACTCGACCCTAAAAGCTGCTGTAACTGTGAAACATCATTATTTTGCAGCATACCGCTCACAGCTTTAAGGCCCATCAGTATTGCCTGTTTTTCAGCAATCAAACCCATGTCAATCTGCCGTAGCACATGCTGTACGATTTCCTGATCTTCTTTCAAATCGAAGCCATGCGCCCGTCCGGTCTGGTAAATGGTTCTAAGAGCTAACGCTAGAGATGCTGGTACATCAACCGCGGCCCCTACAATACCGGTTGCACCGCTGACTGCGCCTTGGACTGATGCAATCCATTTATTCTGCTCTGCCAGAGCCTGACTTAAACGTTTTGAACGTTTAGGATCTTTTTCGAGCTCTTCAAGTTTACTGGCACCTGCCTCGCTTAAAATGGCTTCCACCGAACTGAGTTGTGAACTGAGTTCACTCAGACATTCAAACATATAATCAGAGATTTTGTTACTGACTTCAGGAGGAATAAAATTAGCAATACCATTAAAACGGTTGTAATGACGACCTAATAGTTGACGTGACATTTTGGGCACATAATCACGTAAAATATGCTGTGGATGATCATCAGGACTAGCTTCCATTGGACTTTTTACACGAGCAGAGCCTTCAATAACCTGATTCTGATCTGTCTGTCCATTCTGCTTAGTGGCACCACCAGGCGTTGCTTGATTCAGCATATCCAAACCTGTAGAACTGAGCTTTTTAGCCACTTTCACAGCACTGGAAATAAAACCTGCTGACTGATTATTATTAGTATTCGTCATCAATCTCCCCTCTTCATTCAGTTAGTTATTTGATAGTAAATACTAGGTGTAGTGAAGATTTAACACAATTCTAAAGTGTTTCTTTTAGTTATAAGCAGGTAACTCAAAGCATGCTATGTGCAACTCGTGTATAGCTTGCAATACGCATAGGATTTGCCATAAGAAAACAAAAACCTTTCTGTTATTATGAGTTCAATTTGAAAGATGAGTAGCGTAGCGCATCCGGCATAACCCCGCTCCTGCCAGAGTGTCCAAGCCAAGCTCATAACCTCACCATAAAGGGAACTGTAGATGAAACGTGTTGTAATCACTGGTATGGGTATTAACTCATGCATTGGTAATACTTTAGAAGATGTTACTCACTCTTTACAAAACGGCATTTCAGGAACACGTTTTAATCCAATTTATGCTGAACTTAATTTCAAAAGTCATGTAAGTGCAGCTGCAGAACAGAACTTTGACAATATTGACCGTAAACTGAAACGTTTTATGGGCGTATGTGCGATGTATGCTTATAACTCGGCTGTGGCTGCAGTAGAAAATGCGGGCCTTCAGGTAGAAGATCTCGCTGGCAATCCACGCTATGGCATTGCGGGTGGCTCTGGCGGCAACTCAACAGCTTCTGTAGTTGAAATGACCAAGTTACTAGAAGAAAAAGGCGCACGTAAAATCGGACCTTTTTTTGTGCCACGCAATATGAGTAATACCATTACTGCTAACGTAGGTGTTGCATTCAAACTTCAAGGTATGGCGCACTCTATTACCAGCGCCTGTGCTACTTCTGCTGATGCAATTGGGTATGCCTATAATCTGATTCAGCTAGGCAAACAGGACCTAATGCTGGCAGGTGGCGGTGAAGAAGATCACTGGTCTCAAAGCCTGTTATTTGATGCTATGGGCGCATTGTCTTCAAAATATAATGACACACCAGAAAAAGCTTCACGCCCATATTCAGCTGATCGTGATGGCTTTGTCATTGCGGGTGGCGGTGGTTTTGTTGTTTTAGAATCTCTTGAACATGCTCAGGCTCGCGGCGCCAAAATCCTTGCTGAAGTGGTTGCATATGCAGCCAATTCTGATGGTGCGGACATGGTAGCACCAAGTGGTGAAGGTGCAACCCGCTGTATTTTAATGGCGCTTGAAGAAGCCAAGCAGCATGGTATAGAAAGCATCGATTATGTGAATACTCATGGGACATCAACACCTGCTGGCGATGTAACCGAGCTTAAAGCAATGGAACGCGCTTTTGGCGAAGGCCATGTACCAGCAGTCAGCTCAACCAAGTCCATGACTGGTCACAGTCTGGGGGCAGCAGGAGTACATGAGGCAATCTATTCTGTTTTAATGATGCAGAATGACTTCATTGCTCCTAACATTAACGTGACCGAACTGGATGAAGGCGCTAAACCATTTGATATTGTGCTTGAAAAACGTGATGCGAAACTAAATACTGTAATGAGTAACAGTTTTGGTTTTGGCGGCGTCAATGCCTGCCTGATTTTCAAGAAATGGGATAATTGATGAATGCACCTTCTGATGCTTTCTTTTGGATAAAGGCTTTACATATTATTGCCGTGGTATGCTGGTTTGCTGCTCTGTTCTATCTACCACGTCTTTATGTTTATCATGCCATGAGTGATGATACAGTCAGTCATCAGCGCTTTGAAGTAATGGAGCGTAAGTTGTACCGGGGAATTATGTGGCCTGCAATGATAGCCACCCTGATTACAGCACACTTTCTGGTGGACTGGGGGGATCAGTTTTATCATTACCATGAAGCTTTATGGTTTTATCTAAAAGTAGCATTAGTCGGTTTACTGGTCATTTACCATTTTGTTTGTGGCTATTACCGTAAAAAACTGATCGGAAATGCACATTACAAGACACATAAGTTCTGGCGTTTTTTTAATGAAATGCCGACCCTTTTACTGTTTGCTATTGTCATTCTAGTAGTGGTCAAACCCTTTTAATTATCAATAATCGAAAAAGCCCCAGATTCGGGGCTTTTTTATTTGTCTCAGCTTTTTAAATTTATTTTGTATAAAATCTTTAAATTATATAAATAAAAAATTAAAAACTGATTCCCATATTTTTTAGCTCAGCCTACTTAAAATTGCCGGTAATGTATCAAAACTTTTTATCATATATTGAGGCTGTGCCTGCATGAGTTCTTCTGCGGAACCGTAACCATACTCGACCGCAATTGTATTTATGCCATTATAACGCGCCCCTAAAATATCATACTCACGGTCTCCAATCATTAAACACTCCTGTGGCCTAAGTTGCTCCTGCTGCAAAATGAAAGCAATTAATTCTGCTTTGTTTGTACGCTCACCGCTCAACTCGCTTCCATAAATTTGAGTAAAATAATCTGCGAGCTGAAAATGTTCCAAAATTTGTCTGGCATAGATAGTAGGTTTTGCTGTGGCAAGAAATAATTGATACCCCTGCTCTTGGAGATATCCGAGAGTTTCTGACACAGCTGGATAAACTTTATTTTCAAAAAGTCCGACTACAGAAAAACGCTCCCGATACCCCAGCAAAGCCTGCTCAGCAAGTTGTTCATCTCCATTATCAAGCAGCTTAACAAAAGATGCTTTTAAAGGCGGCCCAATGGTCCAGTCAATATCCAGATCGGGCTTTAGGGGATAACCCAGTTTTTCCATGGCATAGCGGATACAAGTATGTATTCCCACCTTAGGATCAGTCAGGGTGCCATCAAGGTCAATCAGCAGATTCTTTATAGTCATGTTGCACAGTCATTCAGTAGGTTTAACGCGGGATTAAGGTCGAGAGATGAAGTAAACTATTCTATACTAGCGTAATTTGCATTAAATAAGGATACGGCAGTGCGTCCTACAGTTCTTTGTTTTTCCGGACTTGATCCTTCAGGCGGCGCAGGTCTGCAGGCTGATATTGAAGCAATTGGGCAAAGTGGTGCACATGCTGCAATTGCCTGTACTGCTCTAACCATACAGAACTCTCAACAAGTATTTGGTTTTGAGGCAAGTTCACGAGAATTATTACTAGCGCAGGCCAATGCAGTAGTCGGTGACCTACCTATCCGATGTGTAAAATCTGGCATGTTGGGTACTACAGAAAATATTAGCGCGCTGGCTGAATTTTTAAGAGCTCACCCGGATTATCAATATGTGCTTGATCCGGTACTGGTTGCCAATAGTGGCGGTTCACTTGGTAATCAGGAAACTTTAGTTAAAGCATTTATAGAGCTTATTCCTCTGGCCAGCATTCTAACCCCTAACACAGTCGAACTGCGGGCTTTAACTGGTTTTGACGACCTGGAAACTGCCACTCAAAAGCTGTTTGAAATGGGTGCAAAAGCCGTTCTGGTTAAAGGTGGGCATGAGAATACCCCAGACTATATTCGTAATGCACTTTATATTCAGGGTGAAATGGTGGCAGAAAGCCACTGTCCACGATTACAAGGTGAATATCATGGTTCTGGCTGTTCACTGGCAAGCTTTATCGCAGGACGCTTAGCATTAGGAGATGAGCTGGTTCAGGCAGTCCAACATGCAGAAACCTGGCTATTTGGTGTCTTAAAAAATGCAGAAACTCCAGTGCCTGATGGGCAGAAAATACCAAAACGTTTTTAAAATAAAAAGCCCGCTTAATATAGCGGGCTTTTTATTATTGCTTTATCGAGCATACAAACAACAATTTTTGCTTACTCACCCTGTCTATTGGGGAATACGTAAAACCTGACCTGGATAAATATCATCAGCATTTTTTAACAAAGGACGGTTAGCTTCAAAAATTTTATTATATTGATTAGCATCACCATAAAATTCTTTAGAGATTTTAGAAAGAGAATCCCCAGACTTTACAGTATAGAATTTGCTTTGCGGTTCAGGTGTAGCAACTGTCATCTGATCATCTACTTGAGCCACATGATCAATATTACCGACGGCCAGAATAATTTTCTCACGGTCTGCCTGACTTTTCACCTGGCCTTTGATTGTAGCCAAATCAGTATTACTATTATAACTGACTGACAGACCTTCTACACCAAGCCCCAGACTCTTTACATGAGCCAGTAACTGATTCGCGATCTGTTGTGCTGAAGGTTCTGCAGCCTTAAGTGGAGCCTGTGGAGCCGCTTGAGGGGCAGAATTAGCAGGCGTAGCAGCTTGATGCTGTTCTACCTTTGCTTCATTCTTTTTACCAATACCTTTTACAAAGTCAAAAAGTCCCATCGTTCTACTCCATGTTAGTGGATGAATATTGTGTATTGCTATCTTATTTTTATACCGAACAATTTAAGGTACTTAAGTTTTATTTCGGCTGTAAACAGTAAACTTATGTAAGACTTACTACGCTCTACTTACTACCTATTAGTCTTTTGTTTCAATTAAGGATGAAATAAAAAAGCCACCCTTAAGGTGGCTTTTTATCAGCACATGCTAAAATATAACTTACTGAGCAAGTTTCTTGGTAACATAATCAATTGCTGATTGAACAGTAGTGATTTCGTTAGAATCTTCATCAGGAATAGTAATGTCGAAATCATTTTCAAAAGACATCACAAGTTCAACCAAGTCCAGAGAATCTGCACCCAAGTCATCCATGAAAGATGCTTCATTTTTAATTTCTTCAGCACGCATACCGAGTTGTTCTGCTACAGCCTGTTTTACGCGTTGTTCGATATCGCTCACAGGAATTCTCCTCATTGCTTGTGGCGTTTTTAATTGCCGTTAGTTTAATTGAATATCAATTATTTTAAAAGTTTATCCATCAGCCTTAAGCCATGTATAAACCACCATTTACGTGTAAAACTGTACCAGTAATGTAACTTGCTTTTTCACTAGCCAAGAAACTTACTGCATTAGCGATATCTTGTGGCTCACCTAAACGTTGCAGTGCCACTTGATCACTCATTTTCTTACGTATTTCTTCGCTCAACTGCTCTGTCATTTCCGTTGCTATAAAGCCAGGCGCCACACAGTTTACTGCAATCTGGCGGCTACCCATTTCTTTTGCCAGCGAGCGGCTAAATGCCTCAATACCAGCTTTTGCAGCAGAATAGTTGGCCTGCCCCGGATTCGCAAAATGAGCTACCACTGAACTGATATTGATGATGCGACCAAAACGGGCACGTGTCATGCCTTTTAATACACGTTTAGATAGACGATAAACAGCTTTTAAATGAATATTTAAGATGTCATCCCAGTCATCTTCTGACATACGTAGTAATAAGTTATCTTTAGTAATACCGGCATTATTGACCAGAATCAGAACTGGACCATATTTCTGCTCAATTTCAGTTACCAGAGTATCAATTGCCTCGGCATTACGTACATCCAGCACTGCTCCAGCACCTTGTTCTGCAAAGTCTTGGGTCAGCTTTTGAGCACCTGCTTCCGAAGTTGCAGTGCCCACAACAAAATAACCGTCTTGAATAAGCTGTTGAGCAATGGCCGCACCAATGCCCCGGCTTGCACCTGTAACCAGAGCAACCTTACGTTCTTGTGTCATGCGATTTTCCCTTCTGCCACTAAAACGGCATTTAACGCATCTTCCATACGACCTTTAGTGTCGAGTGGAAATGCTTTTTCAATATTCGGTAAACGCTTTGCCAGATTTGCCAGTACATTACCCGGACCACATTCTACAACGTACTGGATACCATGATCTTGCAGGTATTGCATAGTTTTGGTCCACTGAACTGACTGATACAGTTGTGCAGTTAAAGCTTGACGCAACTGGCCAACATCTGTCGCGATTTCTGCGCTGACATTTTGTATTACAGGTAGCACAGGTAGCTCAATGGCAGTTTGTTCCAATGCTTCTGCAAATTTCTCTGCGGCAGGCTTCATTAATGAACAGTGTGATGGTACAGATACCGGAAGTGCAATTGCCTTGCCTGACTTTTCTTTGGCCTGGGCCATGACGTTACTTACCAGTGCAGCAGTTCCTGCAATGACTACCTGACCTTGTGCATTATAGTTTGCTGCTTCAACCGAACCTTGACCCGCCTGTGAAGCAACCTGACACAATTCAACCACCTGCTCATCTGCAAGGCCCAGAATTGCTGCCATGGCACCCTCACCTTGAGGTACGGAAGACTGCATCAGTTTTCCGCGCAAATGTACCAGTTTCACCGCATCTGCCAGAGACATCGCTTCTGCAGCCACCAGCGCACTGTATTCTCCCAAAGAGTGACCAGCTAAATACTTCGGTGTTAAGCCACCAAGTTCCAGCCATATACGCCATAAGGCGATACTTGCCGTTAACAGCACCGGTTGAGTATTTTCTGTCTGGTCCAGGCCTTCACCACTTTGTACAATGTGCCAAAGATCAAAACCCACAGCCTCTGAAGATTCCGCAAAAGTATCAATCACACCACTAAACTGTTCTGCAAGTTCAGCGAGCATGCCGACTTTTTGTGAGCCCTGACCAGGAAACACAAATGCAGTTTTTGTTGCCTGAGCCACTTGCTCGAGTCGTTTAGCAGACATATAAAAATCCTTTATTTCGTCTTCACTCATTTCCGGTGCAGAAATTTAACATTTAATTCATCATTTTTTAATTGCGAAATACAACAAAAAAAGGGAGCATACGCTCCCATTTTTTCTATACTTAAGCATGATGCTTAATGCATATTATTGCTCATTATTCAGCATCAGCTGCTTTAGCGAACAATTGACGACCACGGTAGAAACCGTCTTTAGTCACGTGGTGACGACGATGAGTTTCACCAGTAGCTTGGTCTACAGTTAATGCATTCTCGGTTAAAGCGTCATGTGAACGGCGCATGTCACGGCGAGAGCGACTTTTACGGTTTTGCTGAACGGCCATGATGGCTCCTTACAAAGATCGAAAAAATGGATCAGAACAAAAATTCAGTTGTCTTAACCTGTAAGTATAGCACTTATGAGTTAAGTTTGCCTTTCAAACTTGCCAAAACATCAAACGGATTTTCACGCTTTTCTTCGGCATGCTCTTCGGCAGGTCGATGCTTATGTTCACAAGCGTCATGCTTAGGTGAAAGTGGCACCAACAATAACAGCTCATCCTCAAGCAGAGTGACCAAATCAATCAGGGCAGGTGCATCAGGATCACCTTTGATCAAAGCTTCACTCTCAGCTAGAACGATGTAATCAGCATCCTCATCCAAGCGCTCTATCAGTGACTCATCATCCAGTAACGCGATATGAAAGTCTGAAACAAGTGAAATTTCCACCGGTTCCAGACAACGCTGGCATTCCATTGGAACTTTCGTTTCAACATGACCATCAAACCACGCGACACGATGATACGCATCCATTGATAGCTTACAGTCTATAGAGACCAGTTGATGATCAATTGGTCCAACAGCTTCACGAGCAATACGAACAAAGCGAGACAATGGCAGGGTACCTGACCATGTAAAGCCTTGTTCAGCCCATTTAAACGGCTCAATCTGTGCCGGAAAGGTATTTGCTGACATAATTAAGGCGGCAATTCTACAAATTCATCAGTACTCTGTCAAAGATTAAGATACAATTTTGTACTTATTTAGACAGATCATTTGGGTTTATTCAGTCATGGATCAGTTGCAGCCGCAACCTGAAGTCATAACTTCGTCTCTTGTTCGCATCAACTCCACTTCTGGGCAGATATCGGCTCTGGCGGCACTGCAACTCTTGCCTTGGAACGCACTGCATACAGAAGAACAGCAAGTTGATTGGCTTATCTTACACTTTAATTATTGGTTTTCCCACCATAATGTCATGCTGGTACGAGGAGAATTTGAACCAGAATATTTCCCGGCCACCGATACCTCTCCTGCCCGCATCCAGTTTGCCCATGGTTTTTTTAACAGCGCCCTGCATGAAATCAGCCATTGGACGATTGCCGGTAAAGAGCGTCGCCTGCTGGCTGATCTGGGATACTGGTATGCTCCAGATGGACGGACAAGAGAGCAGCAAGCCCTGTTCGAACAGGTTGAAGTTAAACCGCAGGCAATTGAATGGCTTTTTGCCACAGCTTTTGGCCGCAAGTTTCGGGTCTCTTTAGATAACCTTACTGGTGAAAGTGGTAATGGCAATACCTTTAAAGACAATGTCTATGCCCAAGTGTGCCGCTATATGAATGCAGAAGCCTGTCTGCCAAAAGACGCCTGGTATCTGATTTCCTGTATTTGTACCTGCATACGTGGTGGCGAAATGTTACAGGCCAGCGAATTTAAAAGAGAAATGCTTGATTAATTTACATAAATCAACCGATCTAAACTTGTAACCCAATTCTCTGGGCACTGATAATTTAGAAAGTTACTGTCTGTGAACTTTGAGGAACAATAAGATGCTTCATTTAAGAGTACATCCTGAGAATCCACAGCCACGGCTCATCACTCAGGCAGTCGAACGGATCCGTGCGGGCGATGTAGTGGTCTACCCCACCGATGCTGCTTATGCAATTGGTTGCCAGATCGGAAATAAAAATGCTATGGAACGTATTGCGCAAATCCGCGGTTTAGGGCCTAAACATCAATACGCCATTATGTGCAGTGACCTCTCTGATATTGCAACCTATGCCAAGGTTGATAATGCCATGTATCGGCTGTTAAAGGCCAATACCCCTGCAATTACTACATTTATTCTTCCCGCCACCAGTGAAGTACCACGGCGTTTAATGCATCCGAAAAGGAAAACTATTGGTTTACGTATTCCAAGTAATCCAATTTGCCAGATGTTACTCCAGGAATTGGGAGAACCGTTACTCACTAGTACCCTGATTTTACCTGGACAGGAAGACCCGCTGGATGACCCTTACGAAATCGAGCAGCAACTTGGTAAACGTATTGATGTTTTCATTGATGGGGGCTTTGGCATGCTAAGCACCACCAGTATCGTAGACCTTTCTGGAGAAAATCCGGAAATTATCCGCTATGGCGAAGGTGATGTCAGTGCTTTTGAGTAGGTTTTACACTTTCTCGGACAATTGTAAAATCATATGCACCCAACATCTGATAAGTTGATGCTGAGGCAATTGGTATGAACCTTTTTAAAGTCCTTCTTGATTTAGAGAATTTTCCAGAAGATCACACTATTTATGCCGAGCTTCCTTGGACACTTGAATCTGAAACAATTGTCGTCTCAGAACCAGACTCCGGGAGCGTAACCCTAAACATTAAAGATATTAGCTATAGCTATTTTCTAGAAGTATATATAGCTGAAGAGCTGTTGATTAGTCTGACCAAAACAAACCTTTGTTTACGGGAGAGCTGTCAGAAAGTGATCGAATACGCCATAAATGATGCCTGACCTTTAAAAAGGCTCTTTACCAATTTCTATAGCTCACCCTATTCTTTCCTGCCTACCACGCAGGTTTATCAGTTTTTTTACATTTTTATGGTTTTTATAATTTATTCAGCCTGGCTTTTCTATTAGAATACGTTCACCTTATTTTTTGCTTTTTAGTGATCTCGCTTTCTTGCGTGCAAGATCCTAGAAGTTCTCCAGCTTTCATGCCTTTGAAAATTCGCGTGGCCTATAACCGAAATGAATCAAGCGACCCATAGTTCTATGGAACAGTTGCCTTATATCCGCGTAATGGATGAATGGCAGCACAGTATTCCAGATGATCTTTATATTCCGCCTGCTGCATTCGAAATTTTACTTGAACATTTCGAAGGTCCCCTCGACTTTTTAATTTACCTGATCCAGAAAAATGGCTTTGATTTACTGCAGTTAGATATCGCACCAATTGCCAGCCAATATCTGTCCTACATGGATAGCATGAAATCTCTCAACATTGAACTGACTGCGGACTATATGGTCATGGCAGCTTTGCTTGCAGACTTGAAGTCCCGACTGCTATTACCTAAACCTGCTGCTATAACTCTGGAAAAAGATCCCAAGCAGCAGCTGATTGACCGGCTCGAAAATTATTTGCGCATTAAACAGGCAGCTGAACGTTTAGGACAAATGCCAGTTTTGGAACGTGATACATTCAATGTGAATGTAAGTTTAGGAACAGTAAATAGTATTTATGAAGGCTATGAAGCTGCAAATCTGCGAGACGCGCTATATTGCATCTTTAACCGCCCTGAGCCTGTCGTTCATCAGATTCAGCAGGAACCAGTTTTACTTGAAGAGCGGATTGCCTATATTGAAGAATTGATTGAATCAGGCAAAAGCTTAAGTTTTGACGAGCTGCTCAAACCGAGCCAAGGTAAAATGGGTATGGTGGTGACATTCATGGCAGTTTTGGAGCTCACCCGCCAGCAGAGAATCCAGATTATTCATAGCGGAATAGAAGCACCCTTGACTATTCAGGGAGCAGTAGCATGACCATCGACCAAAGTGCAGCATTCTCAGTTGATGAGCTGCATCATGAAGTTCTGATGCAGCTTGAAGCCATTATTTTTGCCAGTGAAGCACCGGTCAGTCTTTTGAGGCTTAAAGAAGCTTTCCAGAACCAGTATAATAAACAGCAGTTGCGACAGTTTTTACAGCAGCTGGCTGTTTTACAACATGGCCGTTCAATTGAGCTGGTCGAAAGTGCTCAGGGCTTTCGTTTTCAGGTTCGTGCCAGATACAAACAGATTATTGCCCAGACTTGGCCGGAGCGGCCAACCCGGCTTTCCCCATCTTTGCTCGAAACAGTAGCTGTCATTGCTTATCATCAGCCTGTTACACGTGCAGATATTGAACAGATTCGCGGAGTTTCGAATAATAGCCAGATTTTGAAAACATTATTTGACTGGAACTGGATTAAAGAATCCGGTTTCCGAGAGATTCCGGGACGCCCCGCGTTGTTAGTGACGACGTCTCAATTTTTAAATGCTTTTGGCCTGGCTTCATTAGGTCAATTGCCTCCCCTGCAGGATGCCAAGGAAGCTTTCATGACGCTTGATGCTAATGCAGCAATGTCATGAATCGGTGGACTGTTGATAATTATTTCTAAGGTTATGCTGTCATGAGTGAAAAATTGCAAAAAGTCCTAGCACGTATCGGGCTAGGTTCTCGCCGTTATATGGAAGAGGTCATTGCTGCTGGTCGCGTAAGTGTCAATGGTCGTGTTGCTCAGGTCGGTGAGCGTATTGAACCAGGCGACGAATTGCGTATTGATGGGCGTAAGGTGCAATTTCAGATTGAAGATGAGATTCGTCGTCGCGTTCTGATTTACTATAAGCCAGAAGGTGAAATCTGCTCACGCAATGATCCAGAGTCACGTCCGACTGTATTTGATCATTTGCCTACAATCGCCAATGACCGCTGGGTTATGGTAGGCCGTCTGGACATTAACTCTACCGGCCTTTTACTGTTTACCAATGACGGTGAGCTTGCAAATCGTCTAATGCATCCTTCAAATGAGATCGAACGTGAATACGCAGTCCGTGTTATGGGCGAAGTTACCCCGCAGATCCGTCAGAATATGCTAAATGGCGTCGTGCTAGATGATGGCCCAGCCAAGTTTGAAACTTTTTCTGAAATTGGTGGTGATGGTATTAACCGCTGGTACCAGGTTGTGGTTAAAGAAGGACGTAACCGTGAAGTTCGCCGTATTTTCGAATCACAGGGTTTAAAAGTAAGTCGTCTTTTACGTACTCGCTATGGTACAGTTATTCTGCCGCGTGAGCTGCGCACTGGGCGCTGGATTGAGCTGGATAAAGCAGATATCGATAACCTGACCAAGTCGGTTGAGCTTAAACCGCGTCAAGGTACTGGCCTGTATGGCATGGCGAAACGTCGTACTGAACGTATGGCTGAAAAACCTATGGCAGCTCGCCGCGGTGGTTATTTGCGTCAACAGCGCCGCGAGAATGAAGGAACAGAACAAACTGCTGCACCACGCAAGCCTTATAGTCCGAAGAAGTTTTAAAACGGTCTTTTACTGCTTTAAACAAAAAAGTCGCCTTGGCGACTTTTTTTAACGGATCACCGGGATTTCAATCCATTCTGCTTCCGGGAAATGCTTTGTTATGTAAGCCCGTAGATAATTTGATGTATCACAGGCAATTAACGGGTCTTGAGAATCATCCATTCCATTATAGGCCACAGCAAACAGCTCTACCCCTCGGCTTTTCAGCAGCTCCAGACTCAGTAACGTATGATTAATACTTCCCAGACGCCCAGAGGTAACCAGAATAACAGGGAACTGATGAGCCGCTATATGATCAATAGTAAGCACATCATCTGTTAAAGGAACCATAAGCCCGCCGGCACCTTCTAGCAGCACTGCATCATAACGTCTAGCCAGTTCTTGAGTCGCAGCATGAATTTTATCCAGATCAATTTCACGCCCATCAATTTTTGTTGCAAGATGCGGCGAAGCTGGATAAGACAGAATTTCTGGCATCGTAAGCTTTTCTTCATCTTCGGCAAACCAGCCCATGCCCATAATAGTCCGGTGCTGTTCGATATCCTCCGAAATGTTGATATTTCCGGTTTGTACCAGTTTCTGTGTAATAGTACGGGTACCATGTTCATTCCAGATTTTGGCCAGATAACCAGTGGCAAAGGTCTTTCCTATACCAGTATCAATTCCGCTCACGAAATAAATTGAGCCTGTCATCGAACTCTCCGAGCTATACAATAAATTGGGTGGTAAGTTAATGGATATTGCTGTATTCCCTCATAAGCTGGACTCTTTACAAACTGCTGATACTGATCATAAAACTTGTATAGTGACTGCTTAGTCCAGCGATGCTGACTACTGGTTGCCGTTACGCCGGTCAGTTTTAAATGCTGGAGAACCTGTTTTGGATGCTCAAAATATAAGGTTTCCTGCTCTTCCTGTATTTCAAGGACTTCAAACCCTGATTTGCACATTTTTTCTTTTAGCTCTTCCAGACTGAGGTAGTTTAACCCCTGACCCGTTAAAGTTTTAATCTCACGCAAGTTTTCTGAACCAAAGCTTGAAAAACAAAACCAGCCCTGCGGTTTTAATGCCTCGCTGCATTTCTTAAATACCTGCTCCAGGTCATGCACCCATTGCAAGACTGAACTGGACATAATAGCGTCAAGTTGTCCCGGAAAATCAAGCCGTTCAATATCTCCAATACACCAGTCCAGCTGTTCAGCAGCAGAAAAATGCTGTCTGACCTCAGGATACAGATCATTAAGTATGAGCTGTTCAATCTGAAAGTTCTGTTGCAGTAATATTGTTAAGTGACCTGAGCCACAGCCCAGTTCCAGTACTCGAGGAATTTGTATGGCTATATGCCGGCGCATCATTTCAATTAATCGCTGGCAAATTATCTTTTGCGCGACTGCATGTTCAGAATAACTGGAGGCGGCTTTAGCAAAGCGCTGGGCAATCAGCCCGGTATCTATATGAAAATTTTGACTCACAGTAATGCTACCAATTGTTCAATTTCTTCTGGCTGAATTTGTGATGTCAGTGAGATTCTCAGTCGCGCACTATTGGCCGGTACAGTAGGTGGGCGTACTGGCATGATATAAAAACCTTGTGCCTGTAAATAGTTGGCTTTGTCTACCGCCGGCTGACTATCTCCGATAATAACTGGAACAATATGACTACTTGAGGGACAACAAAAACCAAGACTCTGAACTTTATGCTGTAAATGATGGCTTAAATTTACCAAGTGATCGCGCTGCTTCTGCATTTTTTGCATATGCTCGAAAACAAACCGAGTCCAAGCTATCGAAAGCGGAGGTAATGCGGTACTGAAAATAAGTGGACGCATGCTGTTAATCAGATATTCACGAATTACAGGTTCACAGACCAGATATCCTCCCACTGAAGCAAGTGCCTTACCAAAGGTGCCTACCAGAAAATCAATCTGGTTAATTACTGCATATTGCTCCGCACAGCCTAATCCCCGCGCTCCGCGGACACCAATAGCGTGAGCTTCATCGACATATAACATAACTTTTGCAAACTGCCGTTTTAGCGACACCAGCTGGTTCAGGTCTGTTTCATCGCCATCCATACTAAAAATAGATTCGGTGACCACAATGATGCGTTCATAAGTGTCATCTGCATGATACTTTTGCAAGAGTTGCTGTAAATGGTTTAAATCATTGTGACGGTACCGCAGGTATTTGGCTGAGGACAGACGAATTCCATCAATCATGCTGGCATGAACCAGTTTATCGGCCAGAATCAGAGTCTTACCATCACTTAATGCCGGTAAAATCCCTATATTCATATGGTAGCCACTATTGAACAGCAGCACTGCACGCCCGTCAAAAGCCTGGCTCATACAGGCTTCCAGCTGTTCATATTCCGGAAAATTACCAGTAAGCAAACGTGATGAAGAGGAACTGAGCCAGCGCTGTTCCAGAGGGCACTGATCAAAAAAGACCTGTCTTAATTCGAGATCAGCAGCCAGCCCCAGGTAATCATTAGAAGACAGATTCAGCATATGCTGGCCTGCAATTTCAATGATCCGTCCTTGTTGCCGGTTGGCCGTAAACTGGCGAAAATTCCCCTGCTGTCTTAACTGCTCCAGCTGCTTGGTATAATGCTCAAGCAGTTTCATGCTGAAGCTCCTGTAGCTGTTGCACTACTTCTACCAACTGCTGAAGTAAATAATCCAGTTCATTACAAGTGATGATATAAGGAGGCATCACATATACCAGTCTTCCAAACGGACGTACCCAAATTCCACGACGGACAAATTCCTGTTGTAGAATTTGCATATTTACCGGCACAGTTAGTTCAACAACACCGATAGCACCTAATATTCGAACATCCTCAACATACTCCAGTTGAGATAGCGCAGGTAAGTACTGTTTGAGTTGCTGTTCAATACGGCGGATGTTGGCTTGCCAGTCTTGAGCCAGTAATAACTGTGTACTTTTAAGGGCAACTGCACAGGCAAGTGGATTGGCCATAAAAGTAGGCCCATGCATAAATACCCCTGCCTCTCCCTGACTGATTTTTTCAGCAATCGCTTTACTGGTTAAAGTTGCTGACAAAGTCATGTATCCGCCAGTTAAGGCTTTTCCTATACACATGATATCCGGCTCAACGCCCGCGTATTCCCAAGCAAACAGTTTACCAGTGCGTCCAAAACCGGTAGCAATCTCATCAAATATAAGCAGGATCTGATACTTTTCACAAAGTAGCTTGGCTTGACGCAAGTATTCAGGATGATAAAAACGCATACCTCCTGCACCCTGTACAATGGGTTCCAGAATCAGCGCGGCAATACAGGTATGATGCTGTACTAAAGTTTGCTCTAGCTCTGCAATATCTTGCGGATTCCACTTTTCATCAAAAGCAGTTTGTGGAGCCGGAACAAAAAAACGGTTGGGCAGACTGCTACCAAAAATCTGGTGCATGCCGGTTACTGGATCACATACCGACATTGCATTCCAGGTATCACCATGATACCCGGAGCGAGGCGTAACAAAATTAGTCTTCTTCAGCTGGCCCTGTGCGCTCCAATACTGCACTGCCATTTTTAAAGCGACTTCAACTGCAACCGAACCGGAATCAGCATAGAAAATCTTATCGAGACCTGGTGGCGTAATATTCAGAAGAAGCTTGCCCAGCTCAATCGCAGGATTATGGGTCAGTCCACCAAACATGACATGTGCCATATCTTGTAACTGATCTTGAACAGCCTGATTTAATTCAGGATGATTATAACCATGAATAGTACACCACCAAGATGACATACCATCAACAAGCTTGTGACCATTCTGCAGTTCGATAGTTGAGCCATAGGCCCGTTTTACTTTGAAAGCTGGTAAAGGCTGAGTCATAGAAGTATAAGGATGCCAAAGATGCTCAAGATCAAATAAGTCAGCCATCCAACACCCATCCTTCACATTAAAACTATTATTTATATAACTCATCCATCTTAATAGCGTAAAGCAATAAAATAAATTGCGAGAAACAACAAAGTTTATATTTCCCTAAGTCATATTTAAAAAACTACAAATTTTTTTGCTAGTTAATGTAATTTCACTATAAGGAAAACCATGTCCAACATTAGGCAACAGTTCGATTTTAAGTAAATTTGCCTTTAAAAAATGAAAATCAGCGATAATCTGGCAGGGTATGAGCTGATCCTGTTCAGAGACGAGATGATACTGTCGACCTGGATATTTTTGTAAGATTGAAACTAAATTTAATTGCTCAAGTTGCTGTAAACCAGAAATCAGATTTATAGGATCATCAGTTTTAATAAAACTTTGTAGATATCTTATATCGTTACGAGCTGTAACTCCCCCTGCACCGACCAGATGACAAAAACGCTTTAGAGTAGCCTCCCTGTCATTCAGAAAAGCACCTTTAAATGCCTCAAAAGTTACACGAGACATTGCATTTGGCCACTCTACTGTAGCAACAAAGCACGGATTGGAAGCCAATGTAACCAGAATTTTAGCCTGACCGGTCTGTTCAAAAATCTTCTGAGCCAGAATAGTGGCAAGCTGACCTCCTAGCGACCAGCCCATTAAAATATCAGCTTTAACCGCTTTTTGAAGCACCCCCTCCAAAACTGCCGGTTTAAAACTGTCGAATATATCAATCAGTTCAACCTGAAAATACAGGTTTTCAAGAGCAGTTTTAAGTCCGGCTAAAGGCTGAAGGCCCAAGCCCCAGCCACTAATAAGTAAAATCTTTTGCATGCTTAATCTGATTTAATTGATCGGTTCTACTATAAAATACTGCTCAATAGAATACAGTCATTAAAAAGCCCAATCTTCTGACTGGGCTTGCTTGAATCATACAAATTTTAAATTTGAGACTGGATATAATTTTGCAGGCCAATCAATTCAATCAAACCTAACTGTTTTTCCAGCCAATATGTATGATCTTCTTCAGTATCAGACAACTGCTGGCGTAACATGTCACGGCTGATGTAATCCCCTTTTTCTTCACATAACTGGATACCACGGGCCAGTTTTTCACGCACATGATATTCAAGTGCAAGATCAGCTTTTAAGCAGGTGCAAACATCTGAACCAACATCAATACTGTCACGTTCCATATTAGGTGTACCGCCTAAAAACAGGACACGACGGATAATTGCATCAGCATGAGCTGCTTCTTCCTGCATTTCATGGTCAATTCTTTCGTAGATTTTACTCAGGCCCCAATCTTCATACATGCGAGAATGAATCAGGTATTGATCGCGAGCTGCCAGTTCGCCACCAATCAACATATTTAAGTAGTCTATGACTTCTGGATTGCCGCGCATATTCTTACTCCTCATCATTTTAAAGTTATTATGGGTGATTGGTATTTAGAATGCAAAATTAAAATTATGTAAGTTTATGATTTATATAAATTAAAAATGAGAAGCATACGCATTTGCATTTTATATCATCAATTAATTGGTTGTTTTCATAATAGATTTTTCTTATTTTGAGATTGGCGATTTTTTAAAGTCATTTAATTTATTTACAAAAAATTAAAAAAGTAATCTTATTAACTGCTGAGCTATAACTAAATACCTCTCAAAAACGGGTTTTAATATTATTTGAGTGAACTATATAAAGCAGCTGGATCCTACTTTTTATAAGTAATATAGAAAAAGCCAGGTCTTTCAATTTTTTAGACAGCACTCACGCAACATATCAAATTGGCTTATTTTTACTATATTGTTAATGTGAATAAAGTATGTAAAGGTTGTTAACCTTATGTAGGTTTAATAATAAATTCCGGCCAAAAGTCAACTTTTAATGATAAATAAGATAGACCATTTATCAGAATAATCAGGCTATTTGAGCAATGAACGAATCTGCATTTTCCTCTGCCACAGTACAGTTCTCTGCTGTTTTATTACAGAAGATGATTGCAGATGGTCATAAGGAAAATACTCATTATTGTTTGTTTCTCGATATTGACGGCACACTTTCTGATTTTCAGGATGATCCCGAAGATAGTTTTATTCCTGAAAATACATTAAATATTCTTCAGACCATTTTAAAGCTTGATGTGCCTGTTATTGCGGTAACCGGCCGACATGTACAGGTCGCCCAGTCTCTTTTTGCCCCCTTATGCATTCCGGTTGCTGGACTGCATGGGCTAGATATCCAAATTGATGCTCATACGCATTTCAAACCTGATCTGAGTCAGATTGATTTTGTCCGCTTGAGGCAGGATTTAGAAGCAGCTTGTGCACCTTATCCCCAGCTGTTAATTGAGGATAAACAGTACTCGGTTGCTTTGCATTACCGGCAGTGTCCTGAACTGGCAGACACAGCAAAGCAAATCATGCAGGTACTGCATCAATCTCATACGGCACTTAAAATCAATGAAGGTAAATGTGTTATTGAGTTACTTCCTCGACAAGCCGATAAAGGAGAAGCAATAAATACCATATTAAAGCATTTGGAACTTACTCAAGTTTTACCGATTTTTATAGGTGATGATAAAACCGATGAATCTGGTTTTAGAACAATAAACAACCATAACGGTATAAGTATAAAAGTCGGCCCAGGAGAAACCCAGGCTCATTATCGGCTCAAAGATATTAAAACAGTAGCTGATTTTCTTGCACTATTTTCAGAATTCTTAAAAACGCGTGTTTTGACACAGAATCAAACACCAAATGGAGAAAAAGCATGTCTAAACTAATCGTATTATCGAATCGTGTTAGTCTGCCAAATCCCGACAAGCCCGCTGCGGGAGGCTTGGCAGTGGCGTTACAGGATGCACTTGATGAAACCGGCGGGATATGGTTAGGCTGGAATGGCGAGCAAATCAATAATGATCAACAAGCCGAGTTTGGTCGCATTAATAATAAAAATGTAGAATATCTGACCTGTCCATTGACTCACCAGCAATATGAGCAGTACTACTGCGGTTTTGCCAATAATACACTATGGCCTGCGATGCATGAGCGCGCAGACCTGATTGAATGTAATGCAGAAGAATATGAAACCTATCAGCAGGTAAACCGCTTGTTTGCTGAAAAACTAAAAGATATTGCCCAGCCAGATGATGTGATCTGGGTTCATGACTATCATTTTTTTAGCGTAGCACGCTATTGCCGTGAATTAGGTATGCAAAACAAAATTGGCTTCTTCTTGCATATTCCATTTGCACGTTTAGCGATATGGCGCCAGATACCTATGGCAAACCGCCTCATTCAAGACCTATGTCAGTATGATGTGGTGGGTTTACAAACTGAACATGATCAGAACCTGTGTATGCAGGCCTGCACCACCCTACTTCAGGCACAAAAGATTCAGCAATACCTGCTTAGTTACCAGAAACGCATTACCACTATTAAATGTTATCCGATTGGGGTCAATCCGGATCATATTCAGAAAGTAGCCCGTCAGTATGCCGATGACTCACAGTCTGTTTTTGACTTTGATGCCTTAGGTAAACAGCAGACTATTATTGGGGTTGACCGAATTGATTATTCCAAAGGATTACTTGAACGTTTTAATGCATATTCCGACTTTTTAGCTACTTATCCGGAATATCACCGTCAAGTAACAGATTTACAGATTGCTTGCCCATGCCGTCTGGATATTGTGGCTTACCAGGAATTATTTAAACGTCTAAAAGAGAAGGTTAAAACTATTAATGCACAATTTGCTCAAGATAACTGGCTGCCAATTGAATGCAGTCATGATGTCGTCGCTCATGAGGCATTAATGGGCATTTACCGCAAATCAAGTATCTGCTGGATCAGTTCAATCCGTGATGGTATGAATCTGGTAGCAAAAGAATACATTGCAGCTCAGGATCCTGAAAATCCTGGTGTATTGATCCTTTCAAAATATACAGGGGCTGCTGAGCAGATGCCAGAAGCTATTATTGTTGATCCAGAAGATCCTAAAGCAATGGTTCAGGCATTAAAACTTGCGCTAGATATGTCTCAAGAGGAACGTACCCGCCGTTATCAAAAACTGATTGCGGGGCTTAAAGCTTTTGATATTAATGACTGGCGTAATGCATTTCTGGTTGACCTGCGTCAAAATAATGAATTGCAGAACTTTAAACGGCCTGGCCGTGATACAGCCAATCCAGTTTATCAATTGCTGTAGTGCCCTCAGTTTATATAGAAGTATTGTCCATAAAAAAACCGGTAAAATTCCAGCTTACCGGTTTTTATGTAGTGGCGTTTAAATAAGCTGACTTTAGGCGGGGTCTACTCGAGTAAACCGGTTTAAAATAGCTACAATAGCCAATAATACTGCCACACTCGCAAACATGATGGTTAAGCCGGTCATCTCACCAATTACACCGATCAATGCCGGGCCAGACAGAGATCCTGTATAAGCCATAGTCGATACACAAGATAGGGCTGCCGCTTTAGGCATAAAGTTCTGACGTCCAACACGTGAAAACATGACAGGTACGATATTTGAACAACCTAGACCAACCAGTGCATAACCTAACAGTACAATAAACCAATGTGGAGCCAGTACCACCACTGCTAAACCTGTAGCAGCACAGATAGCACTATAAGTTACAATATTTTTTTCACCCAGTTTTTTCAACAGGTAACGCCCCGAGAAACGGCCCAATGTCATGGCAATCGCAAAGAAAGTGTAAGCCAGCCCTGCAAAGGCGGGATTAACACCATATTTGCTGGTCAGGTAAATGCCACTCCAGTCCATGGCCGCACCTTCCGATAAAAATGCGATAAAGCACATTAGTCCAATCAGCAAGATAATAGGCGCAGGCAGTTTTTTGTGACTTTTTTTATGCTCTGCCGTGTCTGCTTCAATCTGTTCATCGCGTTCAATTTCACTTAATGAAGCTGGAACCGCAATAATGCTAATGACGAATAGCATAATACTTACTGCCAGCGCACTAATCAGTGGCGATACGCCAGCCGCTAAAAGCGCCGTTACAGTCATTACACCAGCCAAGCCACCTAAGCTGCACATACCATGAAAACTCGACATCATGGCACGCAGACTGTTCTTCTCTACAATAACTGCCTGTAAATTGAGGGCAACCCCAAAACTTCCTGCAGCTGTACCGAACAGGAACAGAGAAACCGCCATCATTACTGATGTATTCCAGACAGCAAGCCCCGGCAATACTAACAGTATCAACAGCGCCGCAAAGCCAATAATTGCACGGCAACCGATTCGTTGTACCAGAGCCCCAGTCGCAGGCATAGCAATCATTGACCCTACACCCATACAGAGCAATAACAAACCAAAATCAGCATGATTTAAATTTAGACGCTGCTGTGCAAATGGAATCAAGGGCGCCCAGGCCGCCGTTCCAAAGCCCAAGCTAAAAAAGTTCAAACGTGTAGATAGACGTTGTGCACTCAGTTGAGCTGCGCTATCTAAAACTGCTGTTCTGGAGAAAAGTATCACAGTGTGCCACCACCATTAAAAAAGACCTTGGTATTCCATTCCAGAGAATTCCAATAGAAAAACCCCTACCGGTTTGTAGATATATCTACTTATTGGCAAGGGCTTTTGATGGCGAAATTATACACACTTACAAGAACAATACATCCATTTCAAAATATTTTTTCAGTCTTTTTTGTAACTGTAAAAGTCTTACTACGTAAGGCTTTGAAAACATTTTCAATGCACTAAAAAACAGCATGAATGTGGATAAACCATGTAATTTAATTTACATTAAATTACTTGACCATAGGTCTCCATTAGCTCAATAAACTGCCTTTCATTTAGTGTCTGAATATTAAGCTTTTGTGCTTTTTCCAGTTTTGACCCAGCCTTTTCCCCGGCAACCACACATTTAGTTTTGGCAGATACACTGCCACTTACACGTGCGCCTAAAGCTTGTAACATCTGGGTAGCCTGTTCGCGTGTAAGGTGCTCAAGTGTGCCTGTTAAAACCCAGCTTTCACCATTCAATGGCTGACGCGTTGAGGCAATTGGTGCATCCCAATGGATGCCTGCGGCCAGCAATCGATCAATTACTTCCAGGTTATGTTCTGCACGGAAAAAGTCATAAATCCATTCGGCTGTTATATCGCCTACATCAGGCACTTTTTTCAAGCTATCTACATCTGCCTGTTGCAAGGCTTCTAGGGTTTGAAAGCTGTTGGCCAGCATCCGTGCCGTTGTTTCACCGACACCTCGTATCCCCAGGGCATAAATAAAACGGGCCAGTGTAGTTTTTTTACTTTGTTCAATTGCATTGATCAGGTTCTGAACTGATTTTTCACCCATTTTTTCAATGCCAAGCAACGTATTCCGATGCTGGTGCAGATGATAAATGTCTGAGACATCTTTCAACAGTTCAAGATGCAGCAGTGACTCTACCCAGCGGTCCCCCAAACCTTCAATATCCATAGCCTTGCGGGACACAAAATGGCGAATTGATTCAATTCGCTGTGCTGCACAATATAACTCTCCCGAACAGCGGGCCAAAGCCTCACCTTCCGGCATCACTACAGGTGAGGCACACACAGGACAGGTTTCCGGTAGGTTTATGACTTCGGCAGTGTCCGGACGAAACTCAGGCCAGACTTTTTCCACTTTAGGAATCACGTCTCCGGTTCGGTAAACGCTCACTGTATCGCCAATTCTTACATCCAGACGGTGAATCTCGCCAATATTATGCAGTGTTACATTGGATACTGTTACACCTCCGACAAATACCGGATTTAACCGGGCAACAGGCGTCAGGATACCTGTTCGTCCTACCTGCCAGTCTATATTCTCTACTGTAGTGAGGGCTGCAATTGCAGGGAACTTATAGGCAGTTGCCCAGCGTGGTTCCCGGCTTAGAAAGCCCAACTGTTTTTGCTGTTTAAGGCTATCTACCTTAACCACCATGCCATCAATTTCTACACCCAGGTCAGCGCGCTCTTCCATAATTTTTTCATAGCGGCGCTGTACTTCTTCAATCGAATCACATAAAAATTGCCGTTCGGCAATTTCAAAGCCCAGATCACGTAACCAGTGCAGACTTTCGGTCATGGAATTTAAGTGATGCTCTGGTTCACACTGGGCAATTCCATAAGCATAAAAGGCCAATGGACGTGCAGCGGCAATACCCGGATCTAACTGGCGAAGGCTTCCAGCAGCAGCATTGCGCGGATTGGCAAATATTTTTTCACCTTTGGCTTCATTTTCAGCATTTAATTTTAAAAAACCGGTTTTAGGAATTAGAACTTCCCCTCGTACTTCCAGCAATTTAGGTATAGCAGCCTGATCAGAATAAAGGTACTTTGGCAAATTACGGATAGTTTTAACATTCTGGGTAATATCTTCTCCAGTTTCTCCATCGCCCCGCGTTACCCCACGTACCAGCTCACCATTTTCGTACCAGAGTGAAATAGCCAGCCCATCGAGTTTTAACTCAACCTCATACTTGACCTGTTGTCCCGGAAGACGCTCCTCTACCCGACGGGCAAACGCGAACAGGTCTTCCTTATTAAACACGTTTCCGAGCGACAGCATCGGCACTGCATGTCTGACTGTCATAAACTTGCTCAGAGCTTGTCCACCTACACGACGAGTCGGCGTATCATTTTGAACAAGATCCGGATACTGCTCTTCGAGTGCTTTTAACTGATGAAACAGGGAATCATATTCATTATCGGAAATACTGGGCTGATCCATTACATAATAAGCGTGATTATGCTGTGCGATCAGCTGTATAAGTTGACGCATCTGCGTCACAATGCCTGCTGTAGATTCCATAAGATTCACCATATAAAAGGGCGGATACTCCCGCCCTGATGCTGCTTTCAATCTGTTTTTTAATTAAATATCCGATCAGACACTGACATGATCCGGCCGGTAATCAATCACCTGATGACGCCAGTGCTCTTTAAGCTGTGGCGTAAACTCAAGATTCTGTTCATCATATACTTTACCATCAATTTCCCGCGCAATCAGGCCGGCAATACTGGTCATCATATCAAAACCGGTAATAGCATTCGGATTCGGCAATGCCAGAAAGAAAGCCAAACCCTGTACTTGCTCGGTAGACAGACTTTCAAGGTCAAAACCTGCCGGACCTTCATCAGTAATACGCAGTACAGAGAACATCAGTGGACTTTGTTCTTCTGTTTTTTCATAGCGGTGGAAGCAGGACATTTCACCATAACGCAAACCATATTTTAACAGTACCTTCAGGGCTTTATCACCTGATAAAGCACGGCGCGGATTCGGATAAACATTCAGTGCAATAATCTGCTGCGCAGTTGCTAGAGCACTTTCATCATCACAGCGCTGCTGTTCATGTAAATGTACATCAAGGATATTGCTTTCACCATCAAACTCGGCAATTTCGGCAGTTTCAATAGTGGGATTCAAGCTAAATTCCGGCTCTTTTGGCTCAGACCCATCAGCCACTTCAGTTGATTCTGAAGTTGTCTTTTCTACTTTCTTTACTTGCGCCTGAGTTTCACTCAAAGCAATAGCTTCTGCAGGTGCTTCTGGCTGAGCCCGAGTTTCAGCCTTATCTGTAGAGACAGACTGAGAAGCAGATACTTCAGGTTCTGAAGCTTGTTTAGAATGTTGTCCGGCTGTTGGTACAGACTGTTGAGTGGCCGAGCTCTGATCAAGCTGTGGTTCTTTGCGCACTGTTGGTGTAACCGCACTCTCGCTGGCCTGTAGCTGGTCACGGACATGACGGGGAATCACCGGCTTGTTGCTTTGCGGGTCTATATAAAGTTCAGATTCGAGTGAGGGTGCCGTATTTGGCTTTTTCAGCATCATACGCAGCCCGACCAGAATAATAATAACAGCAACAATAATCCCTATCATGGTAGTGACTTCCATACTTATGCCTCCGCGACTAAACCGTATTCTTTTGCTTGTTCTAAATTGACTGTGACTAATTTTGATGTTCCTGGCTCAGGCATGGTTACACCGAGTAAGTCTGTTGCCATGGTCATTGCAATTTTATTATGTGTAATGTAAATGAATTGTACCTGTTCAGAAAGTTCTTTTACCAAATTACAAAACCGCTGAACATTGGCATCATCTAAAGGCGCATCAACTTCATCCAGTACACAAAACGGAGCCGGATTTAGCCTGAAAATTGCAAATACCAAGGCCAGTGCAGTCAGTGCTTTCTCTCCACCTGACAATAAAGCCAGAGAACTGTTACGTTTCCCAGGTGGCCGTGCCATTAATTTAATACCAGATTGCCAGTCATCTTCCAAGCTCAGACTGGCCTCACCGCCATTGAAGACTTTAGGAAATAGTACCTGTAGCTCGGCATTTACCTGATCAAAAGTACTCATAAACAGCTTACGGGTTTCCTGATCGATACTCTTCATGGCATTTTTTAGCTGCTCTACAGTATTTTCCAAGTCCCGCATCTGATGAATCAGCTCTTCAAAACGCTGGCTTACCTCATCATATTCCTGTGAAGCAGCCAGGTTTACTGCACCAATTTTTTCAAATTTTTGCTGTATTTTTTCAAGCTGTTGCTGATGACCAGACAAATCAATCTTTAGCCCTAAAACCGGCTCGCTATTTAATTCTTTAAGCTGTTCAGCATAATGCAAAAAGTCTGATTTGGCCGCCTGCCAGGCTAGACGCTTTTCTTCCAGCTCGGTACGCAAAGACTCATCCTGCTGCTGAAAACGATGACGCTGTTCCGTCAGTTGCTGTTGTTTTTCCTGAACCTGATTCAGTTCAACTTGCCATTTATGCCAGCTTTTTTCTAAATTTTCAGTAAGTTGCTGCTGCTGTGAAAATTGCGACTCCAGATTAGGTAACTCCAGCTGAATAGGGTCAACAAATTTTTTAGACTGCTCTATTTGCGTTATAATCTGCTGATACTGGACTTTTAAAAATGAAGCATCTTTTTCCAGCAATTCAATCTGTTGCCTGGTTTGTATTGCCTGCCGGCGTATTAAATCCAGCTCCTGTTGGGCATGTTGCAGATTTTGCTGGGTACTTTCCAGCTGCTCAGTCAATTCTTCAAACTGGAACTGCTGGGCTTTATAGTCTGGCAGTATCTGCTCGAGCTTTAAACCCAAGGCATGCAGATCAATTTCTAGATCATCCTTTTGCATGGCATCTTCTTGCAGCTGAAGATCAAACTGTTGCAGCTGGATATGTAATTGCTGCTGCTGTAATTTCAGTGCCTGTGCGGTACTTTGTATTTTAGCAATGCTGATATCAAGCTGCTGTAATACTGTTTGCTGCTGCTTAAGCAGATCAAGCTGTAATTGCTGTTGATGCTGCTCGGTCTGGACTTGCTGCTTGACCGTTAACAGCTGAGCTTCTTGCTGTTCCAGCTGCTCACCAGACTGTATTAATAATGCTTCGATTTCTTCCAGACGGATACGGTGGCTTAACATACCCTGTCCGGCTTGGCTGTCATCATCATAATAAAGTGCAATGGTCCAATCTGCACCTACATGATAACCATCGAGTGTCAGGATGGACTGACCAGTATGCAGTTTATCCTGTAAAGATAGCGCTTCAGATAAAGTTGTAGCGACCGCAACCTGTGTCCATAAAGAATAATGTGGTGTTTCAATCCAGTTGGCTAAACAAGGTAAGTGGTCCAGTTGAATGAGTTCATCTGAGTGGCCTTTAAGTTGTCTTGAAATGTTCTCGCTGAAGCTTTGCCCGGTCTCTAGCACATGTGCAGTCAGCCATTTAGACAGAAACTTTTCAATGAGGCTTGCATATGGTTTAGCCTGCTTGTTCAGTTTAAGTATTTGTACTAACTGTACCTGGTCTTTCTGGATTACCGGACCATGTTGAGTCATCAACTGTTTCAGGTTTTTCTGTTCAGAATATAGTACATGAATTGATGATTTCAGCTCTCCCAGTTCACTGCTCTTTTGTGTATAGCCTGATTCAAGCCCGATAATTTTCTGCTTTCTTGCATTAATCTGCAGTTCTAAAACTTCAATCTGCTGTTGCAACTGCTGTTTTTCAGTATATCGCTGTTCAAGCTCATCTGATTCATACTGCTGTTGAAGCTGGGCAATCTGGGTATGTAAAGTTTCACGTTGCTGTTCAATCCGAGCAATATTTTTTAAGAGCTGCTCGGTCTGCGCCAACATCTGCATTTTCTGCTGTTGCTGTTTTTCGACCTGTTGTTTGAGCTGCTCAAACTGTTGCCCTACCTGTTGCTGCTGGGCTTTTAAAAGTTGTATATCCTGAGTCCGACCTTGGTGCTGCTGTTCCTGTTGCTGTATCTGCTCATCCAGCTGTTCCTGTTGCTGATACAGATTTTCCAGCTGAAGCTCAATCAACTTCAGCCTTTCTTTAGTCTGAACTTTCTGCTGCTCAAGCTGGTTAAGCATCGTGTTGTTTTGCTGAAATAGTGACTGCTTCTGTTCCAGCGTCATTTTGAGTTCAGCCATTTTCTTTTCAGCTTGCTGCCACTCACTCTGTAAAGGGGCAGATTGCTGCAATAACCGCTGAAATAGCTCGCTGGTCGAGGTCAGATTATACTCTAGAGTATGTAGCTCAGAACGCACCAGTTTAAAAGACTCTCCCAGTTCATTCATCTGCAAGGTATATTCCTGCTGCAAATGCTGGCTTCGTTCACATTGCACAGAGAGAATTTCGATTTTAAGGGTACGAATCCGATTTTCCAGTTCCTTGTACTGAACTGCAGTTTCGGCCTGTTTTTTTAAACTTTTTAGCTGACTTTTAAGCTCTAGCGCAATATCTTCCAGACGGGACAGGTTTTGAGTGGTATGTTCAAGATGTAGCAGCGTTTCTCGGCGACGGGCCTGATAACGTGAAATACCGGCGGCCTCCTCAATGAAAACCCGCATTTCATCAGGTTTGGCATCTACCAGCCGGTTAATCATGCCCTGTTCAATAATGGCATAGGAACGTGGGCCCAAACCGGTTCCCAAAAAGATATCGGTTATATCGCGGCGGCGGCAGCGCGTACCATTAAGAAAATATTCAGACTTACCTTCACGGTTAACCTGTCGACGTACAGCCAGTTCGTTATATGCATTGTAGGCGCCGCCCAGTTTTCCATAGGTGTTGTCAAAGCGGAGCTCGACACTGGCCATACCCACAGGTTTTCGTTTTGCTGTACCGGTAAAAATAACATCCTGCATGCTGCCACCTCGCAGCTGACGAGCACTAGACTCGCCCATTACCCAGCGGATGGCATCAATCACATTAGATTTGCCACAGCCATTTGGGCCTACCACTGCACTGCGGCTATCTCTGAAATTCAAGGTGGTTGAATCGGCAAACGATTTGAAGCCGGAAAGTTTTAAACTGCTTAAACGCATAGTGTCCTGATTAGCGACGCGAGCGACGGGCCCAAGCTAATTCGATCTGTTTCATTCGTGTCAGCGATTCCAACACAAGGTTGCGCAAGTGTCGACAAAAATCTTCCATAAATAAAGTGGCTTGTTGTGAATTTCGGTTCAAAATAGCATCAATCACTAATTTAAACAGTTCAAATGACTCCTGCAGCTCACGACGTGAAGTATTTAAGGTCAGAAAATAGCTGCGTCTCAAAGAAGGTAACAGCTCATTCAGAAATTTCATTAAATAGAGATTGGCAACTATTCCTTGCTGCTCCATCAGATATTCGAAAATCTGATCATAAAATTTTTCCGTATGGCCATGTTTTACCTGCTCCTGCAAATAAACCAGAAGTTGCTGTAGAATCTGGGCATCTGTACCACGCCAGCCCTGACTGATTTGCTGGACCACCTGCCCGAGCAGCAAGCAACTGGTATCAAATAGCGCTCGAACCTGTTGAGGCGACATTTCAGCTACAATTGCCCCCCGACGCGGATAAATCTCAATTAGATGAGTACGCTCTAATAAAAGCAGTGCTTCACGGACTGACCCACGGCTGACATCCAGCTCCTTGGCAATTCTCAATTCCTGTATCCGTTCACCCTCAACCAGTTCTCCGCTGATAATCTGTTCAGCAATGCTTTTAGCAATTTGTTCAGAGAGACTGTCTGTTGCTTTAACTGTCATGACTCACCTACTTTTATTTATATAAACTGCACTGAATGCAGTTTTTTATTGGTAAATGAATTGTTGACAGCTTTAAACTTTAAAACTATGTCATTGTCGGACAATTTTCAGGTATTTTAGGTCAATTCTCACATCATGAAAGAGAAAGCTTTAGAAATAAATACTGACTGCCTGATAAATAAAATATACACCTACGACACTCAACATTCCGGCAAAGCACTTTTTGAGCATAACGGGAGAAAGCATATGGGCGACTCTGGCACCCAGCTTGGCAGTAATGAAACTCATTGTACTGATACCAATAAATGCATAGATATGAACATAGCCAATCGCATTTGGCACTTCTACATTTGCCTGGTGTCCAAACCAGATAAAGCCCAAGGCACCTGCAATGGCAATTGGTAAGCCACAGGCCGCAGAGGTAGCTACAGCCTTTTGCATGATCACACCATGCCGGTTTAAATAAGGCACTGTCAGACTGCCTCCACCAATGCCAAAAATGGCAGAAGCTATACCAATACCTCCTCCGGCCAGCATTTGTACCGGTGCAGAAGGTAATGTGCGGTCCGGATTTACCTGAACATGTGCACCCCTGAACATCTTGTATGCAACCCATATGGCAAACAGCCCAATAGCCAGCTGCAGATGCTGTCCAGACAGCAGATCTGCCACACCCGCTCCCAGAAAAGAACCAAGAACCAAGCCAGGAGCCAAGTTTTTAAACACTGCCCATAATACGGCACCGCGTTTATGATGTGCCATTACCGAACTGATTGAAGTAACAATGATGGTGGCTAAAGAAGTACCAACCGCCATATGCATCAGCACATTCGGATCATAATTTAACTGGGTAAAAACGATATAAAGAATAGGTACAATAATCAGGCCGCCGCCTACTCCAAACAGACCGGCAGCAAAACCTGCAATTGCACCAATCAGCAAATATATGATTAACTCCATCATTAATTTCTCATTTCTCTTTATTTCAATATGGATTTAGATTCCCGCCGGCTCCAGCAACTACTGGCGCAAACACACCATTGCCCTGAGGCAGTAGTACTTAAAGCAGAGACCACCTCAACCAATGATGATGTCCGTGAAATTGCACAGAAAGGAATAAAGTCTGCACTGGTCTGTAGTGCCAGACAAACTCAAGGGCGTGGCCAGCATCAGAGGCCTTGGGTATCGCCTGAAGGAAACATTTATTTAAGCACATTGTTGCAGACAGGAACAGCAATAGACGGCCGGCTGGCTCTTGAAATAGCCCTGAATATCTTGCAATGCCCTTCTTTACAACCCCTTAAACTTCAGGTCAAGTGGCCAAACGACCTTTACAGCCATCAGGGGAAATGGGGCGGCATTCTGGTGGAACCAATTACTGCACAGCAAGCTATTATTGGCGTAGGGATCAACATTTACCAGATACATGATGTACTCGACCAGTCGGTAACTTCGTTGACACAACTGGGTTTGGCTCAAATAGATTTAATGCAACTTATCGCTGAACTTTATCATGCCATCCAGCAGGCAGGAGAATGGTTTAGTCATGGTAGCCATCAGCTGGCAAACCGCTTTAATCATCATGCCGCTTTTTTAAACGATATGGTTTACTTCGAGCATCATCAAGGTATTGCTGAAGGAAAATTCATCGGAATTCAAAATGATGGCGCAGTTACGTTACAAATCGCTGATGAAAGCCATACTTTTTATCAGGGCCGCTTACGCCGTCAGCAGTAAAAAATCAGGGTTGTGCTATGAGAGAGTTATGGTTAGATATTGGCAATACACGCCTGAAATACTGGATTACTGAAGATCAACAGGTGATTGAACATGCAGCCGAGTTGCATTTACAGTCACCGTCTGACTTGCTGTTAGGTCTGATTCAGCACTTTAAAAGTTTAGATTTATCCCGGGTTGGCGTATCTTCGGTTCAGGATAAAAAAAATAATGATCGTATTTATAAAATTTTAAGGTTCCTGAATATTCCTGTAACTTTTGCCAAAGTTCATGCTGAATATGCTGGCCTTGAATGTGCCTATGATGTCACGCAGCTCGGTATTGACCGCTGGCTGCAGGTTCTTGCCGTAGCCCGGCCAAAACAGGACTTATGTATCATCAGCTGTGGAACAGCACTGACTATTGATCTGACACACGGTCATCAGCATTTAGGTGGATATATTTTGCCGAACCTCTATCTGCAACGTGATGCATTGATTCAGCACACTAAAGGAATTCGTATTCCTGAAGCAGCTTTTGATGACTTGAGCCCTGGCCGTAATACACTCGATGCAGTACACCATGGAATATTATTAGGCCTCCTCAGTACTATCAAGCATGTCTTGCTACAGTCCCCCCGTCAGTTAATTCTGACTGGAGGCGATGCACCACTGTTTGCCCGCTTCCTTGAGCAGTATCAACCTGAAGTTGAAACTGATTTACTGCTCAAGGGGCTACAACGTTATATTCATTATTATTCAGTCAGCACATAAGGTTCAATCGCCTGCCACACCTCCGGCAGCTCGGTACAGCCTTCAGAGTCAATAAAGTGCCCTTGATGCTTAGCCTGGATAACTTCAGCATCCAGGCTTTTAGCCTGTTCCAAGCTAAATTTTGGTGGTACACGGTCATCACCCTCTGAATAGATCACAACCCGATGCTCTATCTGCTGCTTTAATAGTTCCAGGTCAATTTTGCAGGCATCAATAAAAGGGTCAACCTCTTCAAGACGCCCTAAACGACCGTTAAAGCCTGCCACCAGTACCAATTGTTTGATCTTCTGGTTCTTTAATTGATGTGATAAGTAATGCAAGGTGGCAATACAGCCCAGACTGTGACCAATAAAGATACTGTTTTCATTAATCTCTTTAATTTGCTCAGCCATTTGCTGATCCCAGTCTTGCAGTTTAGGAGTTGTTGAAGGGTCCAGACGTAGTACCTGCAAACTGACATTTTGCTGTTTGGCATATTGTTGAATCCAGGGGAACCAGTTCTGTTCAGGGCCAGCGGTATAACCATGAACTACAATAACCTGTGTCATTTTTCTTCTCACTTTTGACGATGAATGCCTTGAGTGTGCCGTAAACTATGACTGATTCGGGTAAGCAAATGTTGGGTTTTCTTAACCTTAAAATATCTAAATTCTTAAGCTTGAAAATAAAAAAGAGCGCTTAGTGCGCTCTGTTTTTAAATACGATTAAGGCTTTTTCTGCGGGTCGTTTCCGCCAAAAAGCGGGCCTGCGCCACCACCGCCACCAAACTGTTTTTGCAGATTGCCAAGTGAACGCATCATCTTGCTCATACCTGCGGGATTGGAGAACTTTTTCATCATTTTTGCCATCTGAGCATGCTGTTTAATCAGTTTATTGACTTCGGCGACGTCCATACCACAACCAGCAGCAATACGTTTTTTACGGCTCGGATTAATCAGGTCAGGATTACGGCGCTCTTTTACAGTCATAGACTGAATGATAGCTTCCATTTTCTTGACCTGCTTTTCAGGATTAGCCTGCTCTAGCGCCTGCTGAATTCCTGAGTTGCTCATACCTGGCAACTTGTCCAGAAAACCCATCATGCCGCCCATTTTGCTCATCTGTTCGAATTGCATCAGCATATCTTCAAAGTTAAAACTGCCACCTTTTTGCAGTTTCTTCGCCATTTTTTCGGCTTTTTCTTTGTCGATCTTACGTTCAACTTCTTCGACCAGTGACAGAACATCACCCATACCCAGAATACGCTGTGCAACACGTTCCGGATGGAAAGGTTCCAGGGCATCAAGTTTCTCACCCATCCCCAGAAATTTGATTGGCTTGCCGGTAATAGCACGCACTGACAATGCCGCACCACCGCGTGCATCACCATCAGTTTTGGTCAGGATCACGCCAGTCAAAGGCAAGGCATCATTGAACGCCTTGGCAGTATTTGCAGCATCCTGACCAGTCATGGCATCTACCACGAACAGGGTTTCAGTTGGCTGAATGGCAGCATGGAGTGCTTTAATTTCACCCATCATGTCATCATCAATATGCAGACGGCCTGCAGTATCGACAATCAGCACATCAGCAAACTTGATCTTGGCCTGTTCTATGGCACGATTCGCAATAACAATCGGATCTTCATCAGCACTTGACTCAATGAATTCCGCACCGACTTCATTCGCAACGGTCTGAAGCTGTTTAATGGCTGCCGGGCGGTAAATATCGGCAGAAACCATTGCTACTTTTTTCTTTTGACGTTCTTTTAAAAAGCGAGCCAATTTTGCAGCAGTTGTCGTTTTACCAGCGCCCTGCAAACCTGCAAGTAGTACTATAACCGGAGGCTTTGCAGCTAAGTCAAGACTTTCATTAGCCTCTCCCATCATTTTGGTCAGTTCGTCATAGACGATCTTGACAAAAGCCTGCCCAGGAGAAAGTTGGCTCATAACTTCCTGACCCAATGCCTGTTCCTTAACTTTCGCAATAAATTCACGAGTTACAGGTAACGCAACATCGGCTTCAAGAAGCGCCATACGTACTTCGCGTAACGTATCTTTAATATTGTCTTCGGTCAGTTGCCCTGAGCCAGTAACATTTCTTAAACTCTGCGTGAGTCGTTCTGTTAAGGTATCAAACATTGCAAAATCCGCTTAAAATGGCCAGTTGCAAAAAATCTTTCCTAAAAATAGAAAATTTATGCATAGAATGCTATAGGATACTGTAGTTCGCGTAGAATTTATATCTTATAACTTCAATATTCATAGTCCGAGAAAAGGTTTGACATGCTCAGTCTCCCCTTGGTTTTTACGATCTTAGCATTAATCGCTTATACCACATCATTCTGGTATTTGTTTGTTAATTTAATGTCTAAACATCAACCAAACCATGGGCTCATCGGCATTATGCTGGGCTTAGGACTTTTTCTGCATGCAGCAGTATTGTATAGCGATATGCTTACACCAGCGGGCATTAATTATGATGTTTTCAACCTGATGTCTTTCACCTCAGGACTGATGCTGCTGTTGAGCCTGCTGTTTAGTACTTACCGACCGGTATTGGCCTTAAACCTGTTAGGTATACCTGTAGCGGCGACCGGTCTGGTCATGGGATTCGCTTTTAGCCGTCCGACCCAGATTATTGAGCAGCGGGATTTAGGTTTAGACCTGCACATTATCTTATCATTATCTGCATACGCGGTTCTGCTGATGGCAACTATTCATGCGGTGCTGCTCTGGTTCCAGAACCGTGAACTTAAAAACAAACAGAAACGCCGGATTTGGGTGAATTTATTGCCTTCTGTTCAGGCAATGGAATCCCTGCTATTTGACCTGATTATTACCGGCTTTATTTTACTTACGATTGCCTTGGGTCTGGGTTTCTTTACTGTTGATAACTTCTTCGCCCAGCATCTGGCTCATAAAACGGCTTTTAGTATCATTTCCTGGTTTATTTATGGTGCCCTTTTACTTGGGCATTACAAATTCGGCTGGCGTGGTCAAAAGGCGATTCGCTTTACATTAGTCGGTTTTCTTTTGCTGGCTATTGGCTTCATTGGCAGTAAATTTATTTTAGAAATGATATTAGGCCGTTAAATAAAATTGAGTATTTTTTGAATCTCAGTTTTACGTCAGCTTCTTATTTTAATACTGGATGTACACGACCAATACGCAAGGCTAATGGCCATTTAACCAGTTTGGTCTGTTGAGGATTGCCCCACATTGCCACTAATTCGGCTTGAAGTGACTTTAAGGGATCAATACCCAAGCTCTGTCTGGCTTGTTTTAATGCAGACCATGTACTGATATACCCGAGAAGCTGTTCCAGATTCCACATCATGTGCATGTTCAGAGCAGGTGTTTCAACTGGTTGAAATGGAAAAGCCAAGTTCTGGTATTCATCTTCTACATGGCGCCGTTCAGGAGGCCAATAAGGCATGATGGTGTCGTAGTAAAAATGTTGAATAGGTGCATTTACCTCTCCGTCTACATGTAACACACCATAACTTATCAGAGCGATTATGGCATCTGGACGTGCAACCCGTCTCACCTCTTCATAAAAACTTTCCAGTTTAAGCCAGTGCGCGGCTTGCGCGACCGTGATCAGATCTACACTTTCTCCGGGTAGTCCACTATTATCTGCCAAGGCAGTTTTATAGTTTATCCGTTGATGTGGCTGAGCCTTGGCAATCTGCTCTGTACTGGCATCTGTCGCAACCACCTCATCAAAATACTCGGCAAGCAAGACCGAAAGTTGGCCTGTACCGCAGCCACAATCCAATGCACGCGCACAAGATGGAGCAAGCTCGGCCAGCATTTTGGCTAATATATGGGGGTAATTCGGCCGGTACAATGCATACTGTCTTGAGTCTTTTGAAAAATGGTCCTTAAACTGTCGGTTTTCCATGGGAACCCATCCTGCCTGAATTTGAATAAAACCTTGTACAATGCAAAGCCTATCCTGTTGCTATCTATTAAAATAGTTCTCTGTACACGACAAATTTCACAGAACCCTTATCCTATCAGGGTTCTGCCTTCTTAAAATTGCCAAAATTTCCTTAAACTCTTCTTTTTTCCCAAAACCAATTAAACGCTGAATCGCCATTTGAACATAGTCTAAACCATAGCGAAATAAACTCATTGAGAGTCGTCCATGCTTCTTTATTTTTATCGCTTTTTTTTGATCATGTTGCCATTCACCCGTTAAGTAACACCAACAGAAGCTTATAGCTAACACCGCAATCAATTTTTTCACTCGTCTAGGGTCTGTCAAGCGCGTATTTTCAAGATTAAACCCGCGTCCTTTGAGACAACTGAATAAGGTTTCAATTTCCCAG